>NZ_RDBW01000034.1:0-63520 GCF_003934235.1 Pseudoalteromonas sp. J010
GTTTCATTCTATACTACAAGGTGGTGAAAACAACAGTTAATTTGCATTTAGTTAAAACTATCCATCTAAAAAACGATGCAAAAACCAACAAAAAATACAAAAACAACAAACACGATCATTTTAAAAACAATATATAAACAAATTAAATATTATCTTAATAAATGTAGATATATAAAAAAACCCACGCATTGCGTGGGTTTTTGATAACCAGATAGGCGGCTGCTTATTTGCGCAGCTGGCGTAGAAGGCGTAGTTGAGCAAGAGCTTCTTCAAGCTGCAATGCCGCACGCTGATAATCCAGCTCGCTTGCAGTGCCAGAAGCTAATTGCGCCTGCGCTTCACGTTTAGCTTCTTCAGCAGCTTGCTCATCAATTTCATCCGCACGAATAGCTACGTCCGCAAGGACGGTAACTGTTTTCGGTTGAACTTCAAGCGTACCGCCGGCAACGTAGATAACTTCTTCTGAGCTATCTGCTTTAACCAAACGTACCATACCAGGTTTTAGGCCAGTCAGTAGTGGCGCGTGGCCAGGGTGAATACCAAGTTCACCTTCACTACCTGTCACTTGAATCGTAGCCACTTCGCCAGAGAATAAACTCTGCTCTGCACTTACTACGTCAAGGTGTACTGTCATTGCCATAACAACCTCCTAATTACATGTTTTTAGCTTTATCAACTGCTTCGTCGATTGAGCCAACCATGTAGAATGCCTGCTCAGGCATATCATCGTAATCACCGTTTAGGATGCCCTTAAAGCCAGAGATTGTGTCTTTAAGAGATACGTATTTACCAGGTGCACCTGTAAATACCTCAGCAACGAAGAATGGCTGAGATAGGAAACGCTGGATCTTACGTGCACGAGATACTACTTGCTTATCTTCGTCAGATAGCTCGTCCATACCTAGAATTGCGATGATGTCTTTCAGCTCTTTATAACGCTGAAGAACTGTCTGAACGCCACGTGCTGTATCGTAGTGCTCTTGACCGATAACTTGTGGGTCAAGCTGACGTGAAGTTGAATCTAGAGGGTCTACCGCAGGGTAAATACCTAGAGACGCGATATCACGAGAAAGTACTACTGTCGCATCTAAGTGAGCAAACGTTGTTGCTGGAGATGGGTCAGTCAAGTCATCCGCAGGTACGTATACCGCTTGGATTGAAGTGATTGAACCAGTCTTAGTTGATGCGATACGCTCCTGTAGAACACCCATTTCTTCAGCTAGTGTAGGCTGGTAACCTACTGCTGAAGGCATACGACCTAGAAGTGCTGATACTTCAGTACCTGCTAGTGTATAACGGTAGATGTTATCTACGAAGAATAGTACGTCACGACCTTCGTCACGGAACTTCTCAGCCATTGTAAGACCAGTTAGTGCAACACGTAGACGGTTACCCGGTGGCTCGTTCATCTGACCATATACTAGCGATACTTTGTCTAGTACGTTTGAGTCGTTCATCTCATGGTAGAAGTCATTACCCTCACGAGTACGCTCACCAACACCTGCGAATACTGAGTAACCGCTGTGCTCGATTGCGATGTTACGGATAAGTTCCATCATGTTTACGGTTTTACCTACACCCGCACCACCGAATAGACCAACTTTACCACCTTTAGCGAATGGACATACAAGGTCGATAACCTTGATACCAGTCTCTAGAAGTTCAACTGAGTTGCTCTGCTCTTCGTATGATGGTGCTGCACGGTGAATAGACCAACGCTCTTCTTCACCAATAGGGCCCGCTTCATCAATTGCATCACCAAGTACGTTCATGATACGACCTAGTGTTGCTGTACCAACTGGAACCTTAATTGGCTCAGCTGTACCTTGTACTGGAGTACCACGACGTAGACCGTCAGTACTACCTAGTGCGATACCACGTACCACACCGCCACCTAGCTGCTGTTGCACTTCTAGTGTCAAACCAGCTAAGTCGCCTTCTGTAACTTTTAGTGCGTCATATACGGCTGGCACGTTGTCTTGTGGAAACTCGATGTCCACAACGGCGCCGATAATTTGGACGACCTTACCTAAACTCATGTCTATTCCTCTTATTAAACTTTGCCGAAGCGTTATACGGCAGCCGAACCGCTCACAATCTCACTAATTTCTTGTGTGATTGCGGCCTGACGTGCCTTGTTGTATACCAGCTGTAGCTCATCAATCAGGCCACCTGCGTTATCTGTTGCGGCTTTCATCGCAACCATACGGGCAGCTTGTTCAGAGGCAGCATTCTCAACTACACCTTGGTAGACCTGAGACTCAATAAAGCGCACTAATAGTGTCTCTAAAATCGCCTCTGGGCTTGGCTCATATAGATAATCCCAAGCGTGAGCTGATACATCTTCTTCAGCTTTTGGCAAAGGTAATAACTGATCGATAACAGGCTCTTGTTTCATTGTGTTGACAAACTGGTTGTACACAACGAATAAGCGGTCAATTTTGCCTTCTTCAAATGCTTTAAGCATTACTTTTACAGGACCAATAATATCCTGAACTGAAGGCGTATCTCCTAACCCGGTCTTCTTGGCTTCTAGCTCACCGCCAAAACGCTTAAAGAAACCAGCAGCTTTGCTGCCTAGAGCTGCGAACGTTGCCTCAACCCCTTTGTCTTTCCACGCTTTTGCGTCTCTTACTACTTTTTTGAACTCGTTTGAGTTCAAACCACCACATAGACCACGGTCTGTAGAGATAACAATGTAACCAACTCGCTTCACTTCGCGTTCTTGTAAGAACGGGTGAGTGAAGTCAAGATTAGCCTGAGCAACACGACCGATCACTTTGCGTAAGTTTTCAGCGTATGGACGACTAGACGCTACGCGTTCTTGTGCCTTCTTCATTTTAGAAGCGGCAACCATCTCCATTGCGCTGGTGATCTTTTGAGTATTCTTGATACTCCCGATCTTGCTTTTTATCTCTTTTCCGCTGGCCATGACTCTCTCTCCGAATCTCGGTGAGTAGTTCCCTACTCACCTTAATAACACATTACCAAGTTTGCGTAGATTTGAACTTCTCTAGAAGTTCTTTAAGCTGCGCTTCGATCTCGGCGTTGTAGTTACCAGTTTCATTGATTTGAGCCATTAGCTCTGCGTACTCGCTCTTAGCAAATGCGATTAGGCTTGCTTCAAAATCAAGGATCTTGTTGATTTCGATGCCTTTTAAGAAGCCTTTCTCTACTGCAAATAGCGATAATGACATATCAGCAACAGACATTGGTGCGTACTGTTTCTGCTTCATTAGCTCTGTTACACGCTCACCGTGTTCAAGCTGTGCACGCGTTGCATCGTCAAGGTCAGAAGCGAACTGAGAGAACGCCGCTAGTTCACGGTACTGAGCTAGCGCTAGACGGATACCACCACCTAGTTTCTTAACGATTTTAGTTTGCGCTGCACCACCTACACGAGATACCGAGATACCAGCGTTAACCGCTGGACGGATACCTGCGTTGAACAAGTCAGTTTCCAAGAAGATCTGACCGTCAGTGATTGAGATAACGTTGGTAGGTACGAATGCAGAAACGTCACCACCTTGAGTTTCAATGATTGGCAATGCCGTCAATGAACCTGTTTTACCTTTAACTTCACCATTTGTGAACTTCTCAACGTAGTCAGCGTTTACACGTGACGCACGCTCTAGAAGACGTGAGTGAAGGTAGAATACGTCACCTGGGTATGCTTCACGGCCTGGTGGACGCTTAAGTAGTAGTGAGATTTGACGGTAAGCAACAGCTTGCTTAGACAAATCATCATATACGATTAGTGCATCTTCACCACGGTCACGGAAGTATTCACCCATAGTACAACCAGAGAATGGCGCTAGGAACTGAAGTGCTGCTGATTCTGACGCAGAAGCAACAACAACAATCGTGTTCTCAAGTGCACCGTGTTCTTCTAGTTTACGTACTACGTTTGCAATTGTTGACGCTTTTTGACCAACCGCTACGTACACACACTTAACGCCTGTGTCTTTTTGGTTGATGATAGCATCGATTGCTAGTGCTGTTTTACCAGTCTGACGGTCACCGATCACAAGCTCACGCTGACCACGACCAACTGGGATCATCGCATCGATAGACTTATAACCAGTTTGTACTGGCTCATCTACTGATTGACGCTCGATTACGCCAGGTGCGATTTTTTCAACTGGTTCAAAACCATCGTTATCAACAGCGCCTTTACCGTCGATTGGCTCACCTAGTGTGTTAACAACACGACCAAGTAGACCACGGCCTACTGGTACTTCAAGGATACGACCAGTTGATTTAACTTTTACGCCTTCTTTAAGGTCTGCGTATGGACCCATTACTACAGCACCTACTGAGTCACGCTCAAGGTTTAGTGCGATAGCATAACGGTTGCCAGGAAGCTCAATCATCTCACCCTGCATACAGTCAGCAAGACCGTGGATGCGGATGATACCGTCGGTAACAGATACGATAGTACCTTCGTTACGCGCTTCACTTACAACTTCAAACTGTTCAATGCGTTGCTTGATCAGTGCAGAAATTTCTGTGGAATTAAGTTGCATGCTCTTTTTCCCAATTACGATTGTAGCGACGTCGCAAGACGATCTAACTTGCCGCGAACAGAACCGTCAATTACGGTGTCACCGGCTTTAATCACTAGGCCACTTACAATGGCTTCGTCGATGCTACAATTCAGCTTAACTTTGCGTGCGAAACGTTTCTCAAGTGCCGCGACCAATTTTGCTTGCGCATCATCCGCAAGCGCTGTTGCCGAAACCACATCTACTTCGATTTCTTTGTCATAATCTGCTTTAAATTCAGCAAACAATTCTGCAACAGCTGGAATGGCAGCTAAACGCTCATTTTCGGCCATCAGCTTGATAAGGTTTTGACCTTGTTCGTTGAGTTGCTCTGCACATAACTTGATAATGATTTCAGACTGCTGTGTTTCAGTAGCAATGCTACCTAGTAGTGCCTGAACCTGCTCATCGCTGGTAACTTGACCAGCGAAGAACAGCATTTCATTCCAAGCTTCAACTGTGCCTTTTTCAACGGCAAGTTCAAAAGCCGCTTTAGCGTATGGGCGAGCGATAGTAGTCAATTCAGACATGCTCATACCCCCTGCTTAAAGCTCAGCGACAAGTTTTTCAACGATGTCACTGTGTGTGGCTTGATTGATTTCACGCTCTAAAATCTTCTCAGCGCCTGCGATAGAAAGTGCAGCGACTTGTGAACGCAGCTCTTCTTTCACACGGTTGCGCTCAGACTCAATTTCAGAGTGTCCCTGAGCAATGATTTTTTCACGCTCTTGCTGACCACGAGTCGTCTCTTCGTCAACAATTAGCGCAGCACGCTTCTTAGCTTGTTCGATGATTTCAGCCGCTTGTGCTTTCGCTTCTTTGAGCTGTTCAGCGCCTTGTGCACGTACGCGCTCAAGTTCTTTTTCAGCTTCATCAGATGCTGCTAAACCATCTTCGATTTTCTTTTGGCGAGCTTCAATCGCACCATTTAGTGGTGGCCATACGAACTTCATACAGAACCATACGAAGACCACAAATGCGATTAATTCACCTATTAGAGTGGCGTTTAAGTTCACGACCGCTCCTCCTTACTTGACAGTTGTTCGTTTCAGGTATTTTGCAATATTAAAGAGCGAACAACATGTACATAGCGATACCTACACCGATCATTGCAACGGCATCGATAAGACCAGCTAGGATGAACATTTTAACTTGTAGTGAAGGCGCAAGCTCAGGTTGACGAGCACATGCTTCTAAGAACTTACCACCCATGTTACCGAAGCCTAGTGCAGTACCGATAGCACCAAAACCGATTAGTAGTGCAACAGCGATAAGTTTAATAGCAACTGCGATTTCCATTTTTATCTCCAAAGTTTCAATAGTAAATTAAAGTTAAAGTTTAAATTTAAGTATAAAAAATCTTTATTATTCAGCTGATTAGTGACTTTCTGTACTAGCCATGCTGAGGTAAACGATAGTTAGCATCATAAATACAAATGCTTGCAGTACGATTACCATAATGTGGAATACTGCCCACACGAAGTGCAGTGGTAACTGCATTAAACCAATTGCACCGATAAGGATGAAGATCATCTCACCAGCGTACAAGTTACCAAACAAACGCAGTGCTAGTGAGAATGGCTTAGCCACTAGTGCGATTGTCTCAAGTAACAAGTTAAATGGAATTAAGATTGCCATCATTAGCTTGTTCTTAGAGCTAAATGGGTGCAATGTTAATTCTGCAATAAAGCCACCGATGCCTTTGATTTTAATTGAATAACCGATCATCAGRATAAACACACCTAGCGCCAGTGCCGCAGTCATATTTAAGTCTGTTGTAGGTACAATTTTCATGTATACATCGTGTGAGTCCATACCAAATGCTTGTTCACCAACAAAGCCGGCAAATGCAGGTAGGAAATCAACTGGAACTAAGTCCATCAAGTTCATTAAGAATACCCAAACGAAAATCGTTAGGGCCAAAGGTGCAACTAACTTGCTGTTACCGTGATAAGTATCGCGAACGTTGGCACCAACGAACTCAACAACCATTTCGATAAAGCACTGGAATTTACCAGGAACACCTATAGTGGATTTTTTAGCGGCACTTCGGAAGATCCATAAAAATATCAGACCTAAACCGATTGACCATGCGAGGGTATCTACATGCCATGTCCAGAAGCCACTATCCGCACATGCTTTGTTGAAGGCAAGACCGGCATCGGTCGAGCACATCTTGGCATTGGTCAAGTGGTGCTGAATATGGCTTGATAGAGTAACTTCTTCTGCAGCCATGTTTTATCCCAAAAGTTAATGATTAAAAAAAATCAGGACTAACCATTGTGTTAGCATCACGAGCATATACACACCAAAGAATGGCAGCATCATTACTGAAAAATGCTTAAAAATCAGTGCAAAGAGCACAACAGTTAGCAAAAATTTTAATCCATTTCCTCGTTTTATCGAGGAATATACTTGATTTGCTTTGCTCGCGCCCATAAAACGAAAAGCATAAGCAGCAAATACAAAATTAGGGAGTACTAACACAGCCCCGCCAGCTAATGCTGAAACTCCGGCTTGTACTCCCCAACCCATAAAAACGATTACTGCAGCGATTAATGCTACGATACCCTGAATCAAAACACCTTTTAATGCGGCTCGCCGATATGGACGGGCTAACGAATGAGTCACTTTATATTAACCTTAATGACGTTAAATTTTATCAGGGTATGAAAACTGGCGAAATTATACTTGTTTCTGCTTAATTTGCAACTTGACGCGATGAAATGTGACGTTTTTTGGACTCAAAATAGGTCATATTTTGTTAAGTAAGAGCGCGTAGATTGGTCGCACTTCGAAGGTGATTGCTTTTACAGCGAAGCTCTGTTGTTTGGAGCTGTGCAATAAACTGTAAAGACGGTAATGTGATGTCTGACTCAACACCACATTACCAGTTAGGCTAGGGGGCTTAGCTAGTTGGACTCAAACACAAAAAGTAGCAGTGCTTTTAGTCAACATTTTAATCTTAATTGGCATCGTTCATCTCAGGGTTAATACGCCCTAAGATACCATCGAGTTCATCTAAGCTCGCATAAGAGATAACCAGTTTACCTTTGCCTTTTTGGTTATAGTTAATCTCAACTTTTGCACCCAGGTTTTCCTGTAATTGCTGTTCCAATAGCTTCACATCAGGATCTTTTTGCTTAACAGCTTTTTCCTCAACTGGTTCTAGAATTGTACGTACCAGTTTTTCGGTTTCCCTAACCGTTAACCCCTTAGCAACAGCCGTTCTAGCAGCTTCTGATTGGGATTCACCACTGAGTGCTAACAAACAACGCGCGTGACCCATTTCAATATCACCATGCTCTAACAATATTTTTACATCGTCATTGAGATTGTTTAAGCGCAGTAAGTTAGTCACTGTGGTACGAGATTTACCCACAGCATCTGCCACTTGTTGATGTGTTAGCTCAAACTCATTCAATAACCTATCAAGTGCTATTGCCTCTTCCATCGCATTAAGATCTTCACGCTGAATGTTTTCGATCAATGCAATGGCAACCGCGGCTTCATCAGGAACATCTTTAACTAAGCAAGGGACTGTGTCTTGCTTGGCTAACTGCGCAGCACGCCAACGTCGCTCACCGGCGATGATCTCGAACTGTTGAGCTGACACTTTACGCACCACGATAGGTTGCAAAATTCCCTGAGATCGAATTGAGCTGGCAAGTTCTTCCAGTGCCTGTTCAGACATATCTTTACGCGGCTGGTATTTACCCGGCACTAGCCACTCTATGGGTAAACGTTGTAACTCTTGCTCGATAACTGGCTCTGCACTAGGTTCACTTTCGGCAGTCACCGGCTGCTCAGCGGCCGTAGCAGGTGCAGATGCACTTGGATTAGGTTTCGCCGAACTCAAAAGGGCATCCAACCCTCGGCCTAAACCTCGTTTTTTAACCGACATGTTCTTTTTATCCTCTTAGGCAACCGCAGCTGCTTGCTTTTCTTTGCGTCTTAGCATTTCCCCTGCAAGAGCAAGATAGGCTTTTGCACCACTGGATGCTCTATCATAATACATCGCTGGAGCACCAAAACTTGGTGCTTCCGCCAAGCGCACATTCCGTGGGATCACAGTACGATACACTTTATCACCAAAGTGCTGCTTTAGCTGTTCGGATACATCGTTTGCAAGGCGATTACGCGGATCGTACATGGTGCGTAAAATGCCTTCAATTTGCAATCCAGGATTTACCAATTTGCCCAATTGAGTGATGGTATCCATCAAGGCGGTCAACCCTTCAAGTGCATAATACTCACACTGCATAGGCACTAACACCGCATCAGCTGCTGCCATCGCGTTAACTGTGAGCATATTGAGAGAAGGTGGGCAGTCAATAAATATATATTCATATTTATCTTTGACGGCTTCTAACGCATTGCGCAATCTAACTTCACGGGCAAATAACTCCATTAGTTTGACTTCAGCAGCCGTTACATCGCCATTCGCTGCGATCAAATGATACTCACCGCTAGTTTCAGTAGAGATGACTTGATCGATAGGTGACTCTTCGATCAACAGATCATACACCGTCGCCACATCACCATATTTATCGACACCGCTTCCCATCGTTGCATTACCTTGAGGATCGAGATCGATCAGTAATACTTTACGTTTTGTCGCCGCCATGGACGCGGCCAAATTCACCGCAGTGGTTGTTTTACCAACACCACCTTTTTGGTTTGCTATTGCAATGATTCTTGCCACATTGTCCTCGACAATTAATCTTTAGAAAGAATGATTAAATGGCGCTCACCGTCTAGTTTAGGCACCACTAAGCTAATATCTTGCGATAAACTCACACCGTTTGGTAGCTTTTCTAGCTCATCAGCAGGGTACTGTCCCTTAAGCGCTAAGAATACACCTTGGTCATCGATTAAATGCGAGCACCACTGGATCATATCTTGTAGTGATGCAAAAGCACGGCTGAGTACACCGTCTAATTTAACACTTGGTTGATATTCTTCAACACGAGACTGCACAGGGGTGACATTATCAATGCCAAGCCCATGTTTTACCTGCATTAAAAACCGGACTCTTTTACCAAGGCTATCAAGAAGAACAAAATTGATGTCCGGTCTAGCAATCGCTAACACCATACCGGGTAAACCAGGGCCTGTGCCAACATCAATATAATTGCTACCTGTTAAATGCGGTGCGACGACTAAAGAATCCATGATGTGTTTCACCATCATTTCTTTAGGGTCTCGAACGGAAGTGAGATTGTAAGCTTTATTCCATTTATCCAGCAGTTGGACATAGTCGACCAACTGCTGCTTTTGTTGTTCGCTGAGCTCAATTGAGGTATCAGCGAGTAATTCATTCAATTGTTCTAATAACACAGTGTTCCACTGCTATTACGCCGACTTACGCAATAGCCCTTGCTTTTTCAGATACACTAATAATAGCGAAATAGCAGCAGGGGTGATACCAGAAATACGTGAAGCTTGGCCAATCGTTTGTGGACGCGCATCAGTTAGCTTTGCCACAACCTCATTTGACAGGCCACTTACCTGGCTATAATCAAAATCCGCTGGCAATACTGTTTCTTCATGACGTAGCTGTTTATTTATCTCATCCTGCTGACGCGCAATGTAGCCTGCGTACTTAGTCTGGATCTCAACTTGCTCAAGAGCAGGGATGTTATCAAACTCAGATCCTAGCCCTTCTATTGCCATGAGATCATGGTAATTAACTTCCGGGCGACGGATTAAATCTTCAAGACTGGCTTCGCGTACGAGTGGCTTTTTCAGCAGTTCGTTTACCGCATCAAGTGCTGGATGATCTTTATGGATCCAAGTGTTGCGTAAACGCTGTGCTTCTTGTTCCATGACTTCAAGCTTTTCATTGTAAGCTGCCCAGCGTTCATCATTAACAAGACCTAGCTCGCGGCCTTTTTCAGTTAATCGTAAATCTGCATTATCTTCACGTAATAACAAACGGTACTCTGCACGAGAAGTAAACATACGATAAGGTTCTTTGGTGCCTAATGTTGCTAAGTCATCAATCAGCACACCGGCATAAGCTTCATCACGGCGAGGAGTCCATGCTTCACGACCTTGAACCTGAAGTGCCGCGTTCATACCCGCGATCAGGCCCTGAGCACCAGCTTCTTCATAACCAGTGGTACCATTGATTTGACCAGCAAAGAACAGGCCATTGATAAACTTTGTTTCTAGTGACTGTTTAAGGTCACGTGGATCGAAGAAATCATATTCTATTGCATAACCAGGACGGCAGATATGAGCATTTTCAAAACCTTGGATCGAGCGTACGATCTCTAGCTGAATATCAAATGGTAAGCTGGTGGAAATACCATTTGGATATAACTCGTAAGAAGTTAGCCCCTCAGGCTCAACAAATATCTGATGCTTTTCTTTATCAGCAAAACGTACAATTTTATCTTCAATAGAAGGGCAGTAACGTGGACCTATACCTTCAATCACACCAGCATACATAGGTGAGCGATGCAAATTATTGCGGATCACTTCATGAGTTTTTTCATTGGTATAGGTGATATAGCATGGGATCTGCTTTGGATGATCAGACACTTTACCCATAAATGAGAAAACCGGAGTAGGGGTATCGCCTGGTTGTTCTTGCATCACTGAAAAATCAACCGTTCGTGCGTCGATACGTGGTGGAGTACCCGTTTTTAGACGATCAACACGGAATGGCATTTCACGTAAACGTTCAGCTAGGGCGATAGAAGGTGGATCGCCAGCACGGCCGCCTTTGAAGTTTTCTAAACCTATATGGATCTGACCACCTAAGAAGGTACCAACCGTTAGCACCACAGAAGAAGCACTAAAACGTAATCCCATCTGTGTCACTACACCTTTGACCTGATCCCCCTCAACAATTAGATCATCACAAGATTGTTGGAAGATCTTTAAGTTATCTTGGTGTTGTAAAATATCTTGGATCGCGGCTTTATATAATGCGCGATCTGCTTGAGCGCGAGTTGCCCGTACCGCTGGACCTTTAGATGAATTTAATGTTCTAAACTGGATCCCACCTTTGTCGATGGCCGTGGCCATTGCACCGCCAAGTGCATCGATCTCTTTTACTAAATGACCTTTACCAATTCCACCAATTGCCGGGTTACATGACATTTGGCCTAAGGTATCCATATTGTGTGTTAACAATAAGGTATTCATACCCATTCGGGCTGCTGCGAGTGCAGCTTCTGTGCCTGCGTGTCCACCACCAACAACGATGACATCAAAATGTTCATGATAAATCATTTACGGGATCCTACTTAAAACAACCGAGCAAATTTAGAAAGGATGCGTATTCTACCTAGAATTAACCAGAAGTGAAATGGTTAAACTTTAGACAACGCAAAAAAGAGATCTCTTAAAATATATAAGGATCTTTTTAAAGATCTTTATTGATCTTACTATTACTGATCCTATGATCTGTGAATAGTTTTGTATTCCTTTTTAGATCCAACTGCTTAGCTTAGATCAATTGATGTGAATTAGATCGGATCAACAGGCTTAAAACCTTTGATCAACTTGGCACTTTATTCACAGGCTTAGATCTTGATTATTTTATCCAATGGATAAGTAACCTTAGATCTGCAGTTAGATCAGAGGTTATCCACAATGCGATCTAAAATAGACTAAATTTGTGTATAACTTCTGTGTATTTATGATCGCCTCATTAAGCGATACTGTCGATAAACTTAGGTAGCCAAGCAATAGCGGTATCTTCTGGTAGATCAGATTGTAATACATCGATCTTTTCCACGTCGACCAGCAATGTCGCTCCTTTCTCTTTTAACAAGGCTGCAAGATTAAGTGCTGCATAGTTAAAGGTGTCATAACTTGAGTCGCCAATCCCTATCACTGCAAAGCGCAGGCCTTGGAGATCTGTTGTATCGTTTAGGGCTGATATAAAAGGCAATAGGTTTTCAGGATAATCTCCAGCACCATAGGTTGATGTGACCACCAGCCATAGTGTTTGTTGACATGCCTCAAGCTCTGGTTGCTCATGTAGGTTCACTGCAATGCCATGGGATTTAAGTGACTCTACTACTTGTTCTGCAACATATTCTGCTGACCCCATTTGACTACCAACGATCAGATCTAAAGTTTGCATTATTACCTTACCTAAGCTTCTAGTGCGCGACATCTTAGCGATTAACGTGAATATGTAAAGGGTAACACTTACGTTGTGGGAATTTTTTTTTGCTCAAATTCTGTTTGATTTTTTAGTTTTTTAATTATAGCTATGAATTTAAAGAAGAAAATAAAATATTCCTTATGGTTTATAGGTGATTTACTTGTGGATAATCTATGAGCTAGTTGAGTTTAACTGTACGTAGCTAAGGTGATGTTTCGCATTAATAAGTGGTTGATATCGCCATTATGGATGCAAGCAGTAAGGTTGTGGATTAGCGATTGTGGATAACGATCTAAATGGTTGAAGTTGATCGGTTTTTTTAGATCTATATAGTTAGATCCATATAATAAAAGAATCTAAAAAAACCGGGAGATCTAGCCATTAATTTAATTTGACTGCCATGTTATGCCGACAGAGTGTTCAAATAAGAAGTCAACTGTTGCTTCTTTAAGCATCCTTTTAGTTACTGACTCCTGCTGCGCTATCATGTGATCGCTCAGTGCATTTCCGGATGAGATACGTTTGACACCCAATTCTGTGAGCTGCTGTTTATCACTTAGTCCGGGCATCAACATTACGTTAACTGGAATCGAAAGTAGAGTAGTCAGGCGCTTTATCGTGACAAGTTCAGTTAAACCGGGAATAAAAAAGCCATCGCAACCCGCTTCTTGATAAGCGAATGCACGTTTAAGTAATGCTGTTTCATTCCATTGTGGTTGTAAGCAAAGATCGCAACGTGCATTGATAAAAAAGTGTTTAAAACCAGCGTCACGTAATGCTTGCCTGATAGCATATAGTAATGACTGGTGTGCTTGAATATCACGTAAACCGTTCTGATGACTGGGCGTGTCTTCAATATTGATACCAGCAACACCAAGATCTGCCAATTGAATAATATGCTTGATGATCTGACTTTGATCCTCGCTGTAGCCTGCCTCAATATCAACGCTTAAGGGAATAGTGATCACCTTAAGAATGGCACTGACTATTTGTAGCACATGATCAAATGTGAGTTGTTCTCCATCTTTAAAGCCTTGATGATTAGACATGCCCCAACTTGTTGTTGCAACTGCTTGGCCACCAGCTTGCTCAATAATAAGTGCCGATAAAGGATCCCAACAATTAGCAATAAAGAGGGGGTTGGGGTTTTGATGAAGGGCTTTAAAAATTGTTCGTTTATTCATTTTATTTCTCGTAAGTTTAAATACTTAGCATAAATATTCTTGTCAGAACAAACTGGCCACATTCGGCACTCAACATTTTTATACGTATTTTCACAAAAAAGTAAGGTGAGTCGCTTACTTGAAAAATATGTATGATTTTCATACATATGAAGAAGTTTTCAACAATATCCGTATTTTTATAAAATTTTATGTCATTGATAAATAAACTTTTTGTTTATTTTCTCATTATTTGTTATCCCATTCGCTTTGATGTTAATACTGATTATGAATTGTACAAAATAGCAAGGATTGCTTTGGTAAACGTTTTTACTTTTACATCAAAACTGGATTTTGCTTGGGCAATGAGATGTTTTATCGATTTATTCTCATTCCAGATAAGTCGATATAAACAAGGTGCTTATTACTAGCCGTTACATAACCGCAAAGTTAAGGAAAAAACATGAAAAAATTAATTGAAAAAAGTGCGCTATCTAGTATTTCTGGTGGTAGTGGTGTTTTGGATCCATTAGACCCAGCGTCGTCTGTTTTACATCCTGTTAGACCTGAATCTTCAGTACTGCACCCAGTGAGACCTGAGTCTTCAGTATTACACCCTGTTAGACCTGAGTCTTCGGTATTACACCCTGTTAAGCCCATCTAATACATAGATTTAATACGCGTTGGCATATGTGTTGTTGCCAACGATATTACCTTATACTTTACTTTTTATTAATATAATTCAAAGACTTAATTTTATATGTTGTATTGACCTCATGATTAAGATTGGAAATAATGCTTTTGACTTTAAGGAACACTAAAAGGTAAAGCATGGAGAAGAAACTGCGCATCAGTGCCGCTAAAGATTGGTATTCATTTCGCATTAGCGCTTCTGGAGAGCTGGAATTTAAACGTGTTGCACTATGGGCCGCCGATAAACATGGTTCAGTAACAGGACTTGTCTCTGGTACTGTGAGCAAAAAGTTCGCCAACTATTTATACAAGTCATCATACACACATGGTGGTTATATTCATTGGGATGATATGACACCCGATCAACAGAAAAAGGCAAAGCAGGACTGCCAAATAGACGTCGACAGGTTAAAAGAGCTACAAGAGGACGATACTAGCTCGTAATCGACACCCGCTGCTTTTTAATATTTACTTGAAATCACCGCAGTTTACATAACTGTGCTTCATTATTTTTTCTACTCTATAGTCCGATTAGTGCGGCTATACGTTAAATCCAATTAGAAATAACGACATGAATCAATTCGATAAAAACCAGATTATCACGCTGGATATTCAAGACCCGCAACAAATCAAACTAGCATTAACACAATATAAAGCTTTATTAGATGAGGATAGGGCTTTTAGCGATAGTCAATTTGATGTTGAGTTTAAGCAACTGGGAAAAGACGGTAAACGCCGCCTACAACCACAAGATAGCGGCAACAACCTTAAGTTGCTGCAGTCTGCGTTAAACTTAGGCCAAGAAGGCGGATCGCACCACTATAACCACCCTATAGATGATGATACTGAAACTTATATTTCTGAGGTTATTCTGTTTGCAGCTGCGCTGCAATATCCTGAAATTAAAGAGGTTGTTGTAGAAACCGCCCAAGCCATCGTTGCTTATAGTCGACGCCAAAACGATACAGACGAAATGTGGCTTGATGATATGCGGGTATTTGGCGTAGAAGCATTATATATGCTTGCAAAGACGGATATACGATATGCCTACTTGCTTGCACAGTTTTTTGTGCCTTATTGGGATGATGAACATGCCTGCGGTTACGAAAGCTATTTAAGTTCGATACTTCATGAGCATGGCTGGCACAATGAAATAATCAAAGCATTTATATGGTGTGACAACGAGAGCTTTAGATCTGGCATGTTCCAAAATGATCGATATAGTGACGATTGTAGCTACCAGCCATTGGGGGAATATTTATGCCAGCACCCCGAGCACTACGAACAATTTAAAGCATTAGTCGTTGCACGTTTCCAAGCAGAGCCTGTATTACTTGAGCGTGTGGATACTATGTGCGATGAGGATGAAGAAGAAGACTTAAGTACTTATCAACCCGTCGTGTCTCTATACCAATCGCTATTCCCTCATACTTGTTTTTATGACGATGAAGAAGCCAAAGATAGCTTTATGGCAATGCCATTTTTTGGCAGCACGCTCGAAAATGAAGCGTATGATTTACAGCAAAAAGTCCAATCACAGGTTGTAGGGCCGCTCGTTAAAATAGCACAAAGTGCCATTACTGCGCGTGCAAACTATCGCGCCTATCTCGCCAGAGACGAGAGAAAATATGAGCTTAACTATGGTAGCAATTTATTGAAGCCCTTAGTGCTAGCTATGCCCCAAGGTGAATCATTGTGGCGCTATATTGAAAGTGGTGAGCCACACACCGTGTTAGAAACACTCTTTGAAGTTGATGTACTTGAATTAGCGAAACTGCATGCCAGTGACATGGCTGAGCATCTTATTGATCAATTGAGTAGTTTCGAGCGCAATAACCAAGGTATAGCCGACGAATTGGAGTCGGTGCTCAGTCTTGTACGGGGCGATTTATTGACTGATCACTTCAGTGAAGAAGTTGAATATACACAACCAAATGGCATGGTGCTGACGCTTACGGTACGCAAAGATACAGAAACGAATTTACTACAAGCTCGTGCTCAGCAATACTTGCGCGTGATTGACGTATTTTACCATGCTCTAGGCAAACGTGAGTTTAGTAAATATATGATGGCATCACTTACCGAAGGTGATGAGGCGCTACTTTCTAGAGAAGCCTACTATCAGCGCTACACTCAACTCTCCTTATCTGATATTGAAAGCGCAGCAGAAAGTGCTAAAGCCAAAAATATTCAATCGATATTTCGCCACTTTACTAATCACGATGAATTACTGTGTCGCAAGCACCTAAACTTGGTTGACGAGCATTTTCGCTCATCCCGTGCGCTTTGCCATCCAGAGCAGTGGCCGCAATTGGATATGGGCTTAATGACACTGGCCAGTTATCACCTTCACAGTGATTACAATCAGCGTATTGGCGATGATATTACAGAGGCGCTGGTAACTTATCTTAACGATAATCATATTTGGCAACTCGCTGCCCAGCACATAATTAAAAAATGTCATAAAAAGTCAGACCGTTATAACCACGAAAATCTGGGGTTATCTGAGGAGCAAATAGCGCGGATCTGCGAACACTTTACTGCAGACACGCCGCAAGATGATTTGACCAGTATATTGGCACTAGTACAGCCACACTTGTATCGAGATGAGTGCTGTCTCGGCGATCTTTACTTAAACAAATTTAGTGAGCAGCAACCCAGCTATCAGCTTTTTAAAGATCATGATGATGACTTTCAGCGCTTTACCTTAGCCGCATTTTGGTTGCGGCAATTACCTTTACCCTTACAAAATAAAGCAGAGCGTTTGTGGCAATTTATTATTGCATTGGCGCCTGTTAGGGTTGCACGCAATGTGCTTCGTGCTTATTCAGATGATCATTGGGATATAGAGTTTAACAATATACTCGATGGGATTGATGTCTATGAGCACTTAAGTAGAGCTGGAATAGATAGCGGTATTCTGAATGCCTATGAAATGAGTTATCAACGTTATGACTTCGGGCGTTACGTAAATTGGATAGAGATTTACAGCGAAATAGTCAGTGATGATACCAGTATGTTTGGTAGCATGGGGCGTAAAAAAGCCAAAGCCATGGATCGGGGGCTTGCGTATATTAATGAGCGCACGAAAGTTGAGTTTTTACATCATGTATCACTCAAACATCCTGAAGTTGCAGTGGACTTTGATCATGACTTGCGCCGTGCGATAGATATTTTTGTGCAATTAAATCTGCACTCTTGGGAGCATGCGTTGGCACACGAGTCAGGTAAGGATTGTCTGTATTTTGGTGAAGGTGAAAAGTTACCAAAGAAGCTGCATAAAGCCATTGTGGCAGATAGCCTTTCAATACATGATAAACCTTGTCATGTTGATGGTCGAAGTTGGGAAGCCTGCACTGTGTTGCAGCAGCAAGGAGACAATTACGTGATTGTGATGGCCGATCATGAGGTGCCGCTTGCTTGGTATGAAGACAGACTGCCGTCGGGACCCTTATTGGTATTCTCAGAGCGGGTTGAACGTGCTGCTATTGTAAAGCGCGTTGCTGAACTTCAAGTGCAGTGCAATCGTATTAACGGGATTGTTGAACAAACGATGGCTTATCTAGATAACGAAATAGAGTTTGACGCCATGGCTGCGCTGTTCAAAGAGCAAATATCCACCGAGTTTATGCGTATCGATGCCGATGAATACCACATGTATAGTCTGCGTCAATTTGTGTGGATGCTAGATGTTAAGCGTCGCAACAAACTGGTACGTCTGCTTCTTAATCATGACTATCGCGGCTTTAAATTAATTGAAGCGCAAATGGAGCAACCTTGGTTGTTACACCAACTGGCACACAATGAAATTGATTTTGAGACTTATCTATCAAACAGCGATGAGTATGAAGGTGAAGCATCCGAGACCGGTATGGCATTTTTACTCGCCTGGTTATTTGATATCGGCGTTAAATCCGAACACCTGATGCTGTTTTGTATTAAGCGCAGCCATTTTGACGTGTGTCGTGAGTTTATTGTGGCACACGCCCGTGGCCAATATGGCAGTTTTAAACAGAGTTTGAGCTACCTACACGCGGGTCGCCGTGCTGAACTTCCTGAAATATTATGCCACGAAGCAGATGCTGAAGTATTGCTAGCTCCATTGAAAAAAGACAAATCTCGTAAGGTAAAAGAAGCAGTCAGCTATTACTGTAGCTAACCTGAGTTCGGATAATTAATGCCTTTCTAGCAACCTGCTTTAGCGCTAACTGCGTTGAATTCACTTCCAATAGCCAGCTATTGGTACGTAAATTCGCCTTGTTATCCCCAAAACTGTCTGGCTAGAGAAGGGGATAATTTAATGTGGTCTTGAAAACAACGAGTCAGCTCATTCCTTATCTAAGCCTCAGGTTAGCTAGTGTGTAACCATACGCCCGGAAATTGGGCGTATGACAACTCAAATATTTGGATGATTTATCCGAAGCTCAGGTTATTTACCAATACAGAATGAGCTAAAGATTTTGCCTAGCAAATCATCTGAGGTAAATTCGCCGGTGATCTCATTGAGGTATTGCTGGGTAAGGCGCAGTTCTTCTGCCAGAATTTCACCGGCAATGTGCATCTCTAGCTGAGTTTGGCCTATTTCTAAGTGCTCAGCAGCGCGTTCTAGGGCGTCTAAATGACGACGACGAGCCATAAAGCCACCCTCAGTTGCACCTGTGAATCCAATACAGGCTTTTAGGTGTTCTCTCAATAAATCAATGCCTTGAATATCTTTGGCACTCAGGCGAATAAGAGTATGGCCATCACTCGTGGTAGTGCCAATGGCTTCACCGCTCAAATCGACTTTATTGCGGATCACCGTAATCTCCATACCTTGCGGTAGTTGCTCAATAAAATCAGGCCAGATCTTCGCAGGATCGGTTTCGTGGGTTTCTGTGCCATCTACCATAAACAGTACATGATCGGCACCACGGATCTCTTCCCAAGCACGCTCTATGCCTATCTGTTCTACTTTATCTGGACTATCACGAAGTCCTGCAGTGTCGATAATGTGAAGCGGCATACCATCGATATGAATGTGCTCACGCAGTACATCCCGTGTGGTACCTGCAATGTCTGTAACAATCGCGGCTTCACGGCCAGCTAAGGCATTGAGTAGCGATGATTTACCTGCGTTAGGACGACCTGCAATCACCACGCGCATACCTTCACGCATAATACTGCCTTGCTTGGCTTGTTTACGCACTTCAGCGAGTTGCTGAATAATGCTCTCAAGATCTCCTGCGACTTTACCGTCTGATAGAAAATCAATTTCTTCATCGGGGAAATCAATTGCAGCCTCTACATACATACGAAGGTGAATTACTTTTTCGACTAATGCGTTGATATGTTTAGAGAAGTCACCTTGGAGCGAATGTAGCGCACTTTTTGCAGCTTGCTCGCTGGTGGCATTGATCAAGTCTGCGATGGCTTCTGCTTGCGTTAAGTCTAGCTTGTCGTTCATAAAAGCACGTTCTGAGAACTCACCAGGCTTTGCCAAGCGCACTTGCTCGATTTGGCTTATCTCCTTTAGCAGCATATCAAGGACAACCGGACCACCGTGGCCTTGTAGCTCAAGCACATCTTCTCCTGTGAATGAGTTTGGTCCTTGAAAGAACAGCGCAATGCCTTGGTCAAGCTGTTCACCTGCTAAGGTATTGAATGGCAGGTATTCGGCATAGCGAGTTTTTGGGCATTTACCTAAGATTTGCTCGGCGACCGCTTTGGCTTTACTACCTGATACGCGAATAATACCAACGCCACCGCGACCCGGAGCGGTAGCCTGTGCTGCTATGGTGTCTTGTGCAATCATGATGACTCTTTAGACTGTCTGGTTAATAGACATAATTGTACAGCAATAGATATATCTCAGGTATAGCTGCTAGATAATATCTACAAGTGTTGGTTCCCTTGCGATTTTGTTTTTGTTCTTCGGAGTGTACTGTGGCTATAGCGTTTGACTTGTCGCTTCGCGGTTCAAGCGATAATTGAGCGATATGGATTTGACCTAGTGTTGGTAACAATCAAGTTGGAAAGGTTGGCTTAGCTTCATTTTAGCAGTTAGATGACTTTGCTTAGGATTAGTCGTGTTTGTTAGTTATAGTATAGGTACAATACTTACTGGATACTTCTGGTAATAGGTTTGTATAAGGGAAATAAACACCGTGTTGTACTTCTTACATTTTCGCTTTGATCCAATGACATTGTGCTTATATCGTGATGCTGTGCAAGTTCCATTGCGGCCAAAGGTTGCACAGCTATTGGCATATTTTTTAACGCATCCAAATCAAGTTGTTGCACGTGAAACATTACTAAGCAGCCTCTGGCAACATGGCGAGTTTAGAGAAGCCGCACTCACTCAAAGCATTACAGAGCTCRGGCAAGCACTGAGCGACAGTCCCCAAAATCCAACGTTTATCAAAACTATCCCACAGCAAGGGTATTTGTGGATTTGTCCTGTTGAACAGCCGCATTCAAGAAGCCTAATTTCACATGTTACTAAGCTAGGGAAGAAAGCCACAATATTGCTCACCGCGGTTGGCTTAACAGCGATTATTAGTACAGTCAGCTTATATTTTTTATCTGCACCAAAGCCGGTTTCAAGCAAGGCTAGTGTCACATTGCCGACACTTATTATCCCACCTATGGCTAATGAAACGGGTGTACAAGCAAATGCGTGGTGGGGGTATGCGTTGGAAGCTGCACTACGGCAACAGCTGCAATCTAGTTATCACTTAGTACCCAAAAGCCAGTATCCAGAGCTTTCTGACAGTGATAAAAC
Organism: Pseudoalteromonas sp. J010; assembly: GCF_003934235.1. Classification (NCBI taxonomy): domain Bacteria; kingdom Pseudomonadati; phylum Pseudomonadota; class Gammaproteobacteria; order Alteromonadales; family Pseudoalteromonadaceae; genus Pseudoalteromonas; species Pseudoalteromonas sp. J010. Next base: position 21,289 of record NZ_RDBW01000034.1, read on the forward strand.
TAAAAAGCTCACGCTTTCTCTTAAACCGTTACAACAACGATTTCTATTAACGGCTAGTTTAGCAAGCGAGCGCACCGAGCTGATAGTCGAACAGCTAGATGAAAACTTTACAGCTATTGCAATGCAAGTCATAACACAACTAGCACTTAAAACTGAAGCGATAGATATGGCTCCCTTTAATCGTGGCATGCGTGACTATTATCGCGGTGTCCAAGCGTTAAATGAGCAAGGTCCAAAGCTAGCTAAAGCATACTTTGAAGCGGCGGTTATGCAAATGCCAGATCATATAGAAAGTCAGCTTGAGCTTGCACAAATTTGCTGGTGGCTTGGGGACATACAGTCTGCACATAAGCAGTTTGAGCATATCTCACTGAGCACAGCATCTATCGCGACGCAGGCTCGCTATCACTTGTATTATGGCGAGTTTTTAAAAGCAACAGGACAAGCGCAGCAGGCCTTGCAACAAGCGAAATTGGCATTGGATGTGGCACAGCAAAGTCAACAGGTTGAATTAATAGCATCTGCTTATCAACTTCAGGCGGACGCCTATTGGAGCCTTCAGCGCTGGGATGAATACAAACAAGCAATGAATTCAGCGCATGTTTTGGTGGGGAGTCGCTCTTTTGCCTACAGCGAAGCGCAGCGCAGCTTTTATTTAGCTAATCCACCCGCAGCAGGGCCGATAGAAAAGACTTTACTCAACTTAGAAAAAAGTAAGCCAGTCCTTGCTCAAGCGATCACTTACTATCAGCAAACGGCACAAAAATTAAGCTTAATTAAGGCATTATTTGCTTACGGACAAAACTATTTAGTGCCTGTTAGTGAGAGTGAACCAAGCTTATTAAAGGCGTTAGAATTGGCGCAACAGGGCGGCTATCACCATCTAGAAATGCAAGTACTAACTTACTTGGGGTTTTTCTATATTCAGCTTCATCAAGGGGAAAAAGCGCTTGATTACCTAAAGCAAATTACACCCGAACCACGTTTTGCGCCTAGTTATGAACAGCAGCAATTACTGATAGGCATGGCGCAAATGGATATTGCACTGCAAACGGGTGATGAAGAAGCAATGCAAAGCGCAATTTTACAATACCAAGCATTGCTCAAAAGTGATGATATATCTGTCGTGACGCGGGCGAACGTTAAATTATTACTCAGTTGGACATTGATAAAAGCAGGAGAGCTTGAGTCTGCCGAGCAGCTCTCACTGGAGGCTATGCAAGCGTATCAAACGCTACAACTACAGGAAGTTGAAACCTATGCGCTTTATACTCAAATGTATATACATCTTTTAAATGAAGAGCCGCAACAAGCACTTGATATTATTAGTTCACAGCAACACCCCAGCTCGCATCTTTTGCTACTTTATGGTGCTGTAGCCGCTGATATGGCGAAAGAGGAAGCGTTACAGCAAGACTTTTCAGACAAACTCACTGAGCTTGAAAATAGTCAATTATTACAGTTGCAGTTGCAGCAGTTACGACAGCAAAGCCGCATCGATAAGCGCTTTATTGCTGAGCTTATTGATGCGCCGTATAGCGTATATTGTCAAAGTAAATGGACGATAAATTAGCTCGAGATCTCCCTAAATTTACAATCTTGTTTGAGCAGCCAGTCTTCGCTTAAGCTGGCTGCGACAGGGAATTAGTCTAAGCTCGGTGGTTGATTACCGCGATATACCACTTTGCCTTGTTTGTCTTGTACCAACCAATAAGGTAATTCACGTACATCAAAAGCACTGAATACCTCATTGTGGTGATCGAACACAATATCGTGTTTGATATTAAAGCGCTTTTGATAAGCATAAGCACTTTGCTCGTCGACGTAAAATGGCTTAATTATCGTTAGCACGGGATAATCGCTGACTGCTGCGAGGTGATTATTCATTTCAATTTTCATTTCGCATGCTGGAATATGTTGAAACGGACATAAGCTATCACTGAAAAATAGCACTCGGTATTGGCTATTAACTGTTTTAATAGAAAACGGCGTACCGGTTAGTGTTTGTAAAGGAGCGCCTGCCTTTTCTTCTGCACCGATAGCGGTTGCTGTAGACAATTGCTCTCGTTTGATAACTTTACCATTTTCAACGAGTACACGCATGGGGGTTTGCCTCACTGAAAATTGCAGCATTAACTGATTTTGCTTATCAATTTTGATATTACCGTAACTAGGGTAAGCCGCTTTAAACTGCTCTAGACTTGCATCATCAATATTGATATCTGGCTGCAATATAACTCTCGGAGCTGATGGTGCGGGTAATGAGGTTGGCTGCACATACTCATCCCAAATATTGATAAAAATATACTCTTGTGTGCTCGCCTGCGCAGACATACTTAAATAGATGGTAATGTGCACAAGTAGTAATTTGATTAGTGACATTAGTTTACTCCTTGTAGTGCGTTTAGGWGCTGCTGTAGCTCATCGGTAAACAGTGCACTGCGATAAATTTCTTTACCGTTTTCATCAATTAAGATGTGCTGCGGTGTACCTAATACTTGAAACTGTTGGGTTATCTTACCGCTTTCATCAAATACCGTTGGAAATTGATAATTATGTTTATCAAGATAGGCTTTGATACCTTTTTCTGACTGATTGAAGCCGATATTAATAGCGATAACCTGATAGTGGTCATTGGCTTGTTGGTAGCTTTGTTCAAGTAGCGGCATCTCCTCAATACAGTAAGCGCACCAAGTTGCCCAAAATTTTAAATAAGTGATCTTCCCTTTGCTTGTAATCACATTGTTGGTCAGTGTACTAGCATTCAGTACGGGGTAGTCCTTAGCCGTCGATGTGGTGCTCAATAAAGTGAGTAGCAAATAAAAAATGATTCTGTTCATGGTAGTTCCTTCACTGTTATAGCCAGCTTTTGCCAGCTTGAATAAGAAAATATTGCGCCATTGCGACTAAGAGTAGTGCTGTGACTGTGGTGATGTGATTAAGCCATGCCCCTGATTTTGGCAACTTATCTAAAAATCGTGTGCTAAACCCAGCAAGCAACAGCAAGGTGCTCATTCCCAGGGCAAAACTAAATAGCAACATACCGCCCAATAAGGGCTGCTGAGCATTGGCCACGAACAATAACAGACCGCCCAGCACAGGTGATGTGCAAGGTGCTGCAACAAAGGCGCTGGCCATGCCCATGAGTAGCGGAGCAGAGGCTGTATTACTGAAGGCTGTGGAGAATGCAGGCAAGGGGAGTAACCCTTTTGATACTGCTGCAAAGTAAAGTAGCAGATTTGCAAAAATCAGTAGCACCCAAGGGTTAGTGGCAATTTGGCCGAAAAAGCTACCTGTGAGTGCGGCTACGAACCCAAGTGCTGCATAGACAGCTGCAAAGCCAATAGCGTACAACATAGGTGCAAGGCGGATATGACGTTGCTGACTCAACGTAGCAACAGTAATAGGTAAGATAGGATAGACACAGGGAGTAAAACTGGTGAGAACACCTATTAGCAAGGCGAGGGGGATTAACCACCAGCTTGTTTCCGCACTAGAAAGTGCCTGTAGTAACGTTGATTCAAACATCGTCTTCTCTTTGCGTGCTGTATTTGCAAATGAGCATGACGGATAGTGTCTATCTGACCTATCAAATTAGCATAAAATTACCATAAAATATTATCAAGTTATTGTTTTTAAGACATAAAAAAACGGCTCATTAGAGAGCCGTTTTTTCTGAATACGGGGAATTAACCGCGTACTTTCATGCCTTTTTTCTCCATACCACGGTAGATAATTAGCATCTGCGCGATAGAGATAAGGTTTGAAACCAACCAGTAAAGTACTAGACCTGATGGGAACCAGATAAAGAAGATAGAGAACACAACTGGCATGTAAGTCATCATCTTTTGCTGCATTGGATCAGTCACAGTCATTGGCTGTAACTTTTGAGTAAGGAACATACTTGCGCCAAATAGCACAGGTAGTACATAGTAAGGGTCCATCGCAGATAAGTCAGTTAGCCATAAGACAAATTCAGCATGACGTAACTCTGTTGACTCAAGGAAAACGTAAAATAGCGCAAGGAAGATTGGCATTTGTAGTAATAATGGGAAGCAGCCACCCATAGGGTTTACTTTTTCCTTACGGTACATCTCCATCATCGCTTGACCGAACTTCTGACGGTCATCGCCATAACGCTCTTTTAATGCCTGCATTTTTGGTTGCAGCATGCGCATTTTAGCCATTGAAGTGTATTGTGCTTTGGTCAGTGGATACAAAGCGGTTTTTACAATCAATGTAATCGCGATAATAGCCAGGCCCCAGTTACCCAAAATACCATAAAGGAACTTAAGTAGTGTGAGTAATGGCTGCGAGATAAACCATAACCAGCCGTAGTCTACAGTTAGGTCTAAGTCTTCTTGAATAGCCTCTAGCGCCTCTGTGTCTTTAGGTCCCATATAATACGTTGCTGTAATCGTTGCAGCGGTATTTGCTTGAACATTGGTCGGTTCACTCTTCATGCCAATAATGCCGTTACCGCTTCTTAGTGTTGTGTACACAGTATTATTGGTTTGCTGATCAGGAACCCAAGCGCTTACAAAGTAGTGCTGTAGAAATGCGACATAACCACCTTGGGTATTTTTATTAAGGTTCGCTTCAGCCATATCTGAGAAGCTGTATTTCTCGTAAGGCTCTTCCGCTGTACCATAGGCTGCACCAAGGTAAGTTTGGTCAACCATGCTGCCTTTATCCTGACGAGTACGCTTGATTTGTGTGTAAAGCTGCACTTGTACGGGATCTGCCGTGGTATTGTTGACATGATACTCTAGGCCAACGTCATATTTACCAGCATTGAAGATATAGGTTTTGGTGTACTGTACGCCTTTTTCATCAGTAAAAGTAAGAGGTACGCGTAATGTATCGCCTGCTAACTCATAGTGAGTTTGAGTTGACTTGTACACTGGGCGGCCTGATTTATTCGCGTCAGGGCCGTTTAAACCAATTAAGCCACTTTGTGAAATATACTGCTTAGCATCAAATTCACCAAGTAACAGGTAAGGCTGATCGCTGCCATGGGTTTCTGCATGTTGGAGTAATTTAGCTTCAACGATGTCGCCGCCTTTAGTATCAACTTTTACCGCAAGTACATCGGTAGTAATACTAATAACAGAACGTGTCGCCTGAGTTGCCACAACAGGCACATCGGATTGGCTAGACGCTGGAACATCAGTTTGATCTTCTGTTGGGGTTGAGTTCGCCACTTGATGTGCGGCGGCACTGGTACCAGTTTGAGGCTGGTTTTGTTCTTGTGTCCACTCTTGGAACAATAGGAACGAAACAAGCAACAAACCGATAAATAAAAACGTGCGTTGCGATTCCATAACAGCTCTTATTTCTCGTGTTGTTTAACTTTAGTTGACTTCACAGGTACAGGATCATCTCCACCTGCGCTCAAAGGGTGACATTTTAATATGCGTTTAACCGCTAACCAACTCCCTTTTGCAATTCCATGTAAATTAATTGCTTGAATTGCATAGCTCGAACAGGTTGGATTAAATCGACAATGAGGTCCAAGTAGGGGACTAATCCATTGTTGATAACCTCGGATCAGTAAAATAAGGAGATGCTTGGGTAGCGAACTCACTAATTTGAACTGACGCCTGATTTTGCCATGCCCTGAAGTTGAATTCATGGCATTGTAGATATCAATTTCCTCAATTTACTGCTTCAACCCAAGTGGGAAAAAACAGACTATTTTTCCATTGATATAGCTGATTAAAAGGTGAGCTAACCTTACCTTAATTGAGGTAAAATTACTACGTTGGCAAGGGTAAATGCGGCTTAAAAAGAAATGCGAAAAGCGGATTATTACTTTTTCGCGTTCCCTTGAGGTTTTTTTGAACGCTTTTGCTGTCTTGGCTTAAAAGCAGGCTTTGGTGCTCCTGGTTTACAACGTTCATTTATTTTACGCCACATCTTAGTTAGCTGTTTTGTTAGCTCTTCATTAGATTGCTCATCAACACCGGTCTTGACCATCAACACAATATCGATGTTATCCAGTTTATGACGATTTAGACGAAAGCTTTCTCTGGCAAGACGTTTAATGCGATTTCGTTGACATGCTTTTTTACAGCGCTTTTTAGCAACTGTTAAACCGAGTCTGGGATGACCAACATCATTTGGTTTTGCAAGTAGAGTAAAATAAGGTGTAGCAGCGCGAGCTGGCTCTTGAAATATGCGGGAGTAATGCGAGGGAGTTAACAGACGTAACTCCCTGCTAAAGCTAAAGTCTTCCACTAAATATTAAGCAGAAAGTACTTTACGGCCTTTAGCACGACGACGTGCTAATACTTTACGACCGTTCTTAGTCGCCATGCGAGCACGGAAACCGTGAGTACGCTTGCGCTTAAGTACGCTAGGTTGAAAAGTTCTTTTCATAACAATTCCATCCGATCGGTTAAAAGTTAAAACATCCTATGCAGGTCGCGATCCTGGCACAGGTGCCATTGCGAGCGCGAGATATTAAAGCTGAGTACGTCTAAAGTCAATCAAAATCTGCTCTGTGTGGCTAAATATTCCACAGCAAGCGTTTTGTTGCCTTATATATAGAACAAACTGAGCAGCAGTATCGAACACACATAGATGATCCATATAAAGTAGGATCAATACGAAATCGATCTGCATAGATCTGATCCGACGGGCGGCATTATAGCATTTAGTAAGAATAGGAAAAGCTCTGGAAAACTAAATTTGATCTTAATTTTGGGGTGAGATCTGGTGGTTTTTTTGCTATGATCTTACTTGTGGGTAAAAAATAAAAACCTTTTAAAATCATATGTTTGATTTTTTATTTTGATGAGATCTTACTTTTTCAAAAAGTCAATATTGAACTTGTGGATAAGATCACTTCATAATACCCCGCTTCCACCAGTGATTTTGTAATTATAAATAAGTATTTCCGGCGATCATCGTTTAGATCTAACTGTTCAGTTGATCTAAAACGTCTGTTTTTTATTCCCGGGAATCGAAACCTATTGGAGTTCAGAGTGTATCTGTCGGTTTGGCAAAGTTGTTTATATGTTTTGCAGGATGAATTGCCATCTCAGCAATTTAGTATGTGGGTAAGACCGCTACAGGCAGAAAGTACTGATGATACGCTAACTATCTATGCGCCAAATCGTTTTGTATTAGATTGGGTGCGAGAAAAGTATCTCCATCGTATTAATGAGCTACTCATTGAAATTTGTGGTGATGAAGCGCCAGAATTACGCTTTGATGTTGGTAGTAAGCCGGTATTGGCGGCGCAACCAAATACTGCGCAAGAAAGGACACCGACAGTTGGTCATGCTCCAGAGCAGACTACAGCCTCACAAGGCGGACAAACTAGAGTTGCTGAGAAAGTGGAGCCGGCACCTAAATCAGCACATAAGTCCAATATTAAAGAAAACTATACCTTCGATAACTTTGTTGAAGGTAAGTCCAACCAACTTGCCAAGGCTGCTGCAACTCAAGTTGCCGATAATCCAGGATCTGCTTTTAACCCTGTATTTATTTATGGTGGTACAGGCTTGGGTAAAACGCACTTATTGCACGCCGTTGGGAATGGTATTATCGAGCAAAAACCAGATGCAAAAATTGTGTATATGCACTCTGAAAGGTTTGTTCAGGATATGGTTAAAGCATTGCAAARTAATGCGATAGAAGAGTTTAAACGCTACTATCGTAGCGTTGATGCACTCATGATCGACGACATTCAATTTTTTGCAAATAAAGAACGTTCACAAGAAGAGTTCTTCCATACGTTTAATGCTTTGCTTGAAGGTAATCAGCAAATTATTTTAACTTCTGACCGTTACCCCAAAGAAATTGAAGGGGTAGAAGATAGATTAAAATCTCGTTTTGGTTGGGGATTAACAATTGCGATAGAGCCACCAGAACTTGAAACTCGAGTTGCTATTTTGATGAAAAAAGCGCAGCAGAGTAATATCAATTTACCACATGAAGTTGCTTTTTTTATCGCTAAAAAACTTCGCTCAAATGTTCGAGAGCTGGAGGGCGCGTTAAACCGTGTGATCGCGAATGCCAATTTTACAGGTCGACCAATTTCTATCGATTTTGTAAAAGAAGCGCTACGTGACCTATTAGCGCTGCAAGATAAACTAGTCACCATTGATAATATTCAGCGCACAGTTGCAGAGTATTATCGTATTCGTGTTTCTGATTTATTGTCTAAACGTCGCAGCCGTTCAGTTGCAAGACCAAGACAAGTTGCTATGGCGTTGTCTAAAGAACTGACTAACCATAGCTTACCTGAAATTGGTGATGCGTTTGGTGGCCGAGACCATACCACCGTGTTGCACGCGTGCAGAAAAGTAAAAGAGCTTCGTGACGAAAGCCATGAAGTTAAAGAAGATTATCAAAACTTAATTAGAACGCTGTCTTCTTAAGGGTTAAATGATGCAAATAACTATTCCAAGAGAACTATTTTTAAAACCACTCGTGCAGGTTTCTGGCGCCATTGAGCGCAAGCATACACTGCCTATTCTGTCTAATGTATTACTTGAAGTAAAAAGTGGTGCGCTATATATGACAGGAACAGACTTAGAGATAGAGCTAGTTGCGTCAGTGACTTTAGAAAACAGTGTTCCAGATGCTAAGATCACGCTGCCTGCGAAAAAGCTGTTAGACATCTGTAAGAGCTTGCCAGATAACTCTGATTTAGTGTTGAGCGCCCAAGAGCATCAGTTGTTATTAACGAGCGGTCAAAGTCGATTCTCTCTGACTACGCTGGCTGCAGAAGACTTCCCTAATCTTGAAGAATGGGATGGCGAAGTTGAGTTTACAATTACACGCTTAGAGCTTCGAAAGCTCCTTGAAGCAACGCATTTCTCTATGGCTAATCAAGATGTGCGCTATTACCTAAATGGCATGTCCTTCGAAGTCGATAATAATGAAATAAAAACAGTGGCAACAGATGGCCACCGCTTGGCTATTGCGCAACAAACGCTACCAGAATCGTTAAATACACAACGACAGCTAATTATTCCGAGAAAGGGCGTGCAAGAGATAATGCGCTTGTTACCGGCAGATGATAATGCCGTTACTATTCAGTTTGGTGCTAATCATGTGCGTATTATCGATAGTGAGTTCACTTTTACCAGTAAGCTGGTGGACGGACGTTTTCCTGATTATCGTCGAGTTTTACCACGTGGTGGAGACAAGCTAGTTACGGCAAATCGTGATTGGCTACGTAGTGCATTTCAACGTGTTTCTATTTTGTCTAATGAGAAATTCCGTGGAGTTCGATTAAATCTAACCAATGGACATTTGAAGATCAGTGCTAACAACCCAGAGCAAGAGCAAGCGGAAGAGGTTGTAGAGGTAGGCTATCAGGGTGATGATCTAGAGGTTGGCTTCAATGTGTCTTACCTGCTAGATGTATTGAATACTATCAAATCGGAAGATGTCCAATTTACATTATCTGATGCGAATAGCAGTGCGCTCATTGAAGCGGTTGGCGATGAAAATGCAATGTATGTAGTCATGCCAATGCGCCTATAGATATATGAGTTTAACTCACCTCAGCCTCAATACGTTTCGCAATATTGAGGCTATAACACTTTCACCTAGTCATGCCGTTAACATCATTCTTGGTGAAAATGGCAGCGGTAAAACAAGCTTGCTTGAAGCCATCTATTTTCTCTCCAGCGGTAAATCTTTTCGTACTAACTTACAAAAGTTAATGATCAAGCATGAGGCTTCTCATTGCGTTGTACATGCTAAAAAACAACTACATAACTTGTCTATACCTCTTGGTATTAGTAAATACATGAGTGGCGAAACTAAGTTGAGAATCCAAGGGCAAGCAAGTCGGAAAGTTGCTGAACTCGCCCAAGTGCTGCCTGTTCAAGTGATAACTCCTGAAAGTTATGAGTTGTTTTTTGGTGGTCCAAAAGAGCGAAGAAAGTTTCTTGATCTAGGGGTGTTCCACGTGGAACACCAGTTTTATTCTGCTTGGAAGATGTTTAACCAAGTACTCAAACAACGTAATGCACTTCTCAAGACCAAGCCCAGAGATTTTCAGTCCCAATTAAGCTATTGGGATAAAGAATTTGTTCGACTTGCTGAACAAATAAATATACTAAGAGAAGCGTATATAAGTAGGTTTCAGGCGCATTTTTTTGATAAGATAGGGGATATAAGCCCTATCTTTAAAGGCCTTGAAATTCGCTTTCAAGCGGGCTGGAAGGGAGAACTGGCAGARGTACTTGCCAATCAATTAGAGCGTGACATAAAACTTGGCTATACAAGTAAAGGGCCGCACAAGGCGGACTTTAACTTTTATACTCAAGGGCACAGTGTGGAACATATTTTCTCTCGGGGACAGTTAAAGCTGCTGCTGTATGCTTTAAAAGTTATGCAGAATAGTTTGATTGACCAAGAGAGTAATAAGCAATCTGTATTGCTTATTGATGATTTACCTTCGGAGCTCAGTGATGAGACTAAGGGGGCGGTATCGCGTTTACTCGCACAATGCCAGTCTCAACTGTTTATTACTGCAATTACTCCAGAAAGTATTGCCGCCGTTATTGAACCTATGGAACGTGAAATTAAAATGTTCCACGTGGAACATGGCAGCTTAATAACAAAATAATTGGAAGAAACCATGTCGGAAAATTACGATTCGTCGAGTATTAAAGTACTTAAAGGATTGGATGCTGTAAGAAAGCGTCCGGGAATGTATATCGGTGACACAGATGATGGCACTGGTTTGCATCACATGGTGTTTGAGGTCGTTGATAACTCAATTGACGAAGCACTAGCAGGATATTGTGACGATATTTTCGTAACAATTCATACTGATGGCTCCGTGTCTGTTAGAGATAATGGCCGTGGTATCCCAACTTCAATACATGAAGAAGAAGGGGTATCAGCAGCAGAAGTTATCATGACAGTACTACACGCTGGTGGTAAATTTGATGATAACTCATATAAAGTATCGGGCGGTTTGCATGGTGTAGGTGTATCGGTTGTAAATGCACTTTCTGAAAAACTACAATTAACAATTCGCCGCGATGGCAAAGTGCACCAACAAAAATACACCATGGGTGTTCCTGATGCGCCCCTAGGTATTATTGGTGAAGCTGAAACTACAGGTACTGAACTGAGATTTTGGCCAAGTGCTGAGACATTCTCTGACACAAACTTCCACTATGATATTCTTGCAAAACGTCTACGTGAACTCTCATTCTTAAACTCAGGTGTGAGTATCATTCTTAGCGATGAGCGTGAAGAGAACAAGCAAGACCACTTCAAATATGAAGGGGGTATTCAAGCCTTTGTTGAATACCTTAACCGCAAAAAGACACCAGTCCATCAAAGTGTTTTTCACTTTTCGACTGAGCGTGAAGATGGTATCAGTGTTGAAGTGTCGATGCAGTGGAATGATGGTTTCCAAGAAAATATATACTGCTTTACGAACAACATTCCACAACGTGATGGTGGTACTCACTTAGCTGGGTTCCGTGCAGCATTAACACGTACACTAAACACTTATATGGAAAAAGAGGGCTTTAACAAGAAGCATAAAACGAATGCTACTGGTGATGATGCCCGTGAAGGTTTAACAGCTGTAGTTAGTGTTAAAGTTCCTGATCCTAAGTTTTCTTCACAAACCAAAGATAAGCTTGTTTCAAGTGAAGTGAAAGGTGCCGTTGAGCAAATGATGGCGGAAAAGCTCACCGAGTTCTTGCTTGAAAACCCTGGTGATGCAAAAACCGTTGTAAACAAAATCGTTGATGCGGCGCGCGCGCGTGAAGCTGCACGTAAAGCACGTGAAATGACTCGTCGTAAAGGTGTGATGGATTTAGCTGGTCTGCCAGGTAAACTTGCAGACTGCCAAGAACGAGATCCTGCTCTTTCTGAACTATATATAGTGGAGGGTGACTCGGCAGGTGGTTCTGCTAAGCAAGGTCGTAACCGTAAAAACCAAGCTATTCTACCACTCAAAGGTAAAATTCTTAACGTAGAAAAAGCACGTTTTGATAAGATGCTTTCTTCTCAGGAAGTGGCAACACTAATCACTGCGTTAGGTTGTGGTATTGGCCGTGATGAATACAACCCTGAAAAGCTAAGATACCACCGCATTATTATCATGACCGATGCGGACGTGGATGGTTCACACATCCGTACGCTGCTACTGACTTTCTTCTATCGTCAAATGCCAGAGATTATTGAACGCGGTTATGTGTATATTGCTCAGCCGCCACTATATAAAGTGAAGAAAGGTAAGCAGGAGCGTTATATTAAAGATGATAATGCACTAACTGCGTATCTAACGACATTGGCACTTAACGATGCTGCACTATACCCAGCTGAAGGTGCGGAACCAATTTCTGGTAACAAGCTAGAAAACTTAGTACATGATTATCAGAATACGATAGATATCATTGAGCGTTTAAAGCGTAAGTATCCGTCTTCAATTATGAACCGTTTGCTTTACCATCCTGAACTGACCGAAACAGACTTATCTAATGAGTCAACAGTAACAGCATGGACTGAAGGCTTAGTTGCTGATCTTGTGAAAAAAGATGAAGATGCCACTATTTTCAACGCTGAAGTTGCATTTGATGAAGAGCGTAATATGTATTACCCAGTGGTCAATATTCGCCAGCACGGGGTAGATAAAGCGCACACATTAAACTTCGATTTTATTACTTCAAAAGACTATGTCCGTATTGCAAATACAGGACGTCAAATTGGTAACTTAATTTCCGAGGGCGGTTACGTCCAGCGTGGTGAAAAGACTCAGGCAATTGATTACTTTGAAACAGGCCTTGAGTGGCTAATTTCGGAGTCTAAGCGTGGCTTGTATACACAACGCTATAAAGGACTAGGTGAGATGAACCCTGATCAACTTTGGGAAACCACCATGGATCCAGATGCGCGTCGTATGCTACGTGTGACCATTGAGGATGCCATTGCTGCAGACCAATTGTTCGCAACCCTAATGGGTGACCAGGTAGAACCTCGTCGAGAGTTTATCGAAACAAATGCCTTGCGCGTAGTTAACTTAGACGTATAAATACAACCATCTAATAAAAAGGAGGGATTTTCCCTCCTTTTTTTATGCTTTAAAGCTTAAAACCCTAAAGCGCTCGCGGTATACTGAGCATAATTTTCAATCATTGAATCTAGCGTGAGCGCGGAAAGCACAGTGTTCACACACGATAAGTACCAGATAAAAATAAGCCAACTATGCAAAAATACGATATCAAAACCTTCCAAGGTTTGATCCTGGCTTTACAGGATTACTGGGCGCAGCAAGGCTGTGTTGTAGCTCAACCTTTAGATATGGAAGTTGGTGCGGGTACATTCCACCCGATGACCTTCCTAAAGTCCATTGGTCCTGAACCAATGTCGAGCGCGTATGTGCAACCATGTCGTCGTCCGACAGATGGTCGCTATGGTGAAAACCCGAACCGTCTTCAACATTACTACCAATTTCAAGTGGTACTGAAGCCATCACCTGAGAACATTCAAGAATTATACTTAGGCTCGTTAGCTGCACTAGGTATCGATACTCTGACTCATGAAGTTCGTTTTGTCGAAGATAACTGGGAATCGCCAACCTTAGGTGCCTGGGGGCTTGGTTGGGAAGTTTGGTTAAACGGTATGGAAGTGACACAATTTACTTACTTCCAGCAAGTTGGTGGTATTGAATGCTCGCCAGTAACCGGTGAAATTACTTATGGTTTAGAGCGTCTTGCAATGTATATACAAGGCGTGGATAGCATCTATGACTTAGTTTGGACAGATGGGCCAATGGGACGTGTCACTTATGGTGATGTGTTCATGCAAAATGAAATTGAGCAGTCGACATATAACTTTGAACATGCAGATGTAGATGCGCTATTCAAACAGTTTGACCAGTGCGAAAAAGAAAGTGAAAAACTGATTGAAGCAGGGCTACCATTACCAGCGTATGAGCAAGTGATGAAGGCGTCCCATGCTTTTAACTTGTTAGACGCGCGCCATGCTATTTCTGTAACTGAGCGTCAGCGCTATATCTTGAGAGTTCGCGCTTTATCAAAAGCCTGTGCACAGGCGTACTATGATGCACGTGAAGCACTTGGCTTCCCGCTTTGTAAGGATTAATAATGTCGACTGAAAACTTACTTGTAGAAATTGGCACAGAAGAATTACCACCAAAGGCTTTACGTAATCTTGCTGAATCGTTTGCAGAGAATACCAAGCTGGAACTAGCAGCACTGGAACTTGGTCATGAAGGCGTTAGCTGGTACGCATCACCTCGTCGTTTAGGTATTCAAGTTAAGGCACTACAGACACAACAGGCAGACAAGGTTGTTGAAAAGCGTGGCCCTGCAATCCAAGCTGCATTTGACGCAGAGGGTAACGCTACAAAGGCTGCACTAGGCTGGGCGCGTGGTTGTGGTATTGATATAAATGATGCTGAGCGTTTAGAGACTGATAAGGGCACTTGGTTACTACACAAAGCAAAAGTAGAAGGCCAGCAGACTTTAACGTTACTAAGTGATGTGATCAACAAAGCACTAGCTAAGTTACCTATTCCTAAGCCGATGCGTTGGGGTGCGAACAAGACGCAATTTATCCGCCCTGTACATACCGTGGCAGCACTACTTGGTAGTCAACAAGTCCAAGGTGAAGTACTAGGTAAAGCGATTGGCAATGAGCTACAAGGACATCGTTTCCATCACCCAGAGCGTGTACGTGTAACACATGCTGATGACAGCCACCAAGTATTAAAAGACGCTTATGTCATTGCGGATTATGAAGCACGTAAAGCGCTAATTCGTAGTCAGATTGAGACTGAAGCGCAAAAGCTAGGCGCACAAGTGGCGATGGATGAAGATTTACTTGAAGAAGTTACCTCTCTCGTTGAGTGGCCTGTGACTTTAGTTGCATCCTTCGAAGAAGCATTTTTACAAGTGCCTGATGAAGCTCTTATCTACACCATGAAAGATGACCAAAAATACTTTCCACTGTTAGACAAACAAGGCAACTTGATCAACAAGTTCTTATTTGTTTCTAACATTGAAAGTAAAGATCCAAGTGTGGTGATCTCGGGTAACGAGAAGGTGGTTCGCCCACGTCTGGCAGACGCGCAATTCTTCTTTGAAACGGATAAGAAGAAAACGCTAGAAAGTCGTCTTGAGTCACTTGATACAGTATTGTTTCAAAAGCAGCTTGGCACACTTAAAGACAAATCAGAGCGTATCTCTGCATTGGCAGGTTTTATAGCCGAACAACTTGGTGCCGATAAAGCCTTGGCTGAACGTGCTGGCCTACTCAGTAAAACGGATCTAATGACTGAGATGGTGATGGAGTTTACCGACGTTCAAGGTGTAATGGGAATGCACTATGCACGTATTGATGGTGAAGCCGAAGAAGTTGCATTAGCACAAAACGAGCAGTACATGCCGCGTTTTGCTGGAGATAATTTACCATCCAACCCAATCAGTTTTGCCGTGGCGCTCGCTGATAAGTTTGACACTTTAGTGGGTATTTTTGGTATTGGTCAGACGCCAAAAGGGGATAAAGACCCATTTGCACTGCGTCGTGCTGCAATTGGTGCATTGCGGATCATGGTAGAAAAAGCGCTACCTCTCGATATTCAGGATATTGTCGCTAAAGCAATGACCTTATTCGGAGATAAGCTGAGCAATGCAAATGTCGCTGAGGATGTTATTGAGTTTATGCTTGGCCGCTTCCGTGCATGGTACCAAGATGAAGGGATCAGCGTTGATGTTATTCAAGCTGTACTGGCTAGACGCCCAACCAGCCCAGTTGACTTTGACCGTAGAGTAAAAGCGGTAAGCCACTTTAGAACGCTAGCAGAAGCAGAAGCATTAGCTGCTGCCAATAAGCGAGTAAACAACATTTTAGCTAAGAACAATGTTGCCTCTGAAGCTTTAGTAGATACTTCACTATTACAAGAAGAAGCTGAAAAAACATTAGCAGCACAAGTTGCTGCGTTAACTGCTGAGCTTGCACCTGTTTACGCTAAAGGCGATTATCAAACAGCGCTCACACGGTTAGCGAACCTGCGTGAAGCGGTGGACAACTTCTTTGACAACGTAATGGTGATGGCGGACGACGAAGCCATTAAGGCGAATCGCCTAGCATTATTGAGTCAGTTGAGTAAGCTGTTCTTAAACACTGCTGATATTTCGGTGTTACAAAATTAAGTGTGAATACAAAAGCCAGCGGTTGCTGGCTTTTTGTTAGTTCATCATTAGCAAGTAAAAAGGTTGTTCGCTATGATAAAAAAACAAGGGGCACTGGCATTTGTACTGTTGGCACTTACCGCTTGTAGCAGTAACTTACAGTTACCTGCTGAATCGACCTCATCAACGGTAGTTGGCAAGTTAGATAAAACACTATATTTACGTGGCGATTTTACCTTGTGGGATGCAGAACCTCAGTATCGTATGGAAGAGACGCAACCTGGGATTTATATCACCAAAGCCAAATTTATGAGCCCGGGAAAAGTATACGAGTTTAAAATTGCCGACGAACAATGGAGTGAAGGCTATAACTGTGGTTATCAAACTGAAGGGCAGCTGACACTGGGTCAGCCCTTAATTGCTGATTGCAATACGGTATATAATTACTTTAGTTTTAAGCCGAGTAAAAAGGGCTGGTATGAGATCCGTTTGGACTATCGAAACCCTAGAGTACCAAAAGTCGTCATTGTAAAATCTTAAAAAAGCGGCAACCGCCGCTTTTTTACCATTACTGACCTTTTTTAATTACATATTTATATGGCGACTCAGCCACCGCTTTAGCAATTAAGGTGTGATCCATAAATTCGCAGAAACTTGGAATATCTCTTGTTGTTGAGGGATCATCTGCAATCACTAACAAAGTTTCACCTAAGTTCATCCTTCTTACCATGCCTCTTATCATCATCACAGGCTCAGGGCAACGCAAGCCTACAGCATCTAGGGTATGGTCGGTATTATCAAAACTCATTGTGGGTGGCCTTGTTGGTTACGTTATTAGTTAGGAAAACTGCTATTTTAACCGCATGTTGTAAGTAAGCTCAAGTTTGGATAACTCAAGTCTGATACCAATTAGTCTTAATACTTGCTCAATTTGAAGGAGCAAATCTGACGCTAACTGCGTTAAAAATTTCTCATTTAGAACAACTAAATAGCAAAATATTTGCCTTGCCTACATGGATGTAGGTACCTCAGCGATAGCAGGACGCGGTAGCGGTGTTATCGACAAAATTTTCTCGCCTCAAAATAGACCACTTAATTAAGATAATTGGTATTAGCCAACCGAGGTAAGGTAAATACAGGAAACAAAAAAGGCAAAACAGCTGAGCCGTTTTGCCTTGGTCACCAAGTTGAAGTTGTTTGCTGGCACTGTATAAGACAACCCAGCACCAGCTGGTTGGAGTTAGTTATCTACACGCTCGAATACGGTAGCGATGCCTTGGCCTAAACCAATACACATGGTAGCAAGGCCGTATTTTGCGTCTTTCTCTTCCATTAAGTTAATAAGCGTTGTGCTGATACGTGAACCAGAACAGCCCAGCGGGTGACCCAGTGCAATTGCACCACCGTTAAGATTCACTTTCTCATCTACTTTGTCTAATAGACCAAGGTCTTTTAGTACTGGTAGAGACTGTGCTGCGAAGGCTTCATTCAGTTCAGCAACATCAATATCATCGATGGTAATGCCTGCTTGTTTCAATGCTTTTTGCGAAGCAGGTACTGGACCGTATCCCATGATTGAAGGATCGCAACCTGCAACTGCCATCGACTTAACGCGAGCACGAATTGGCAGGCCAAGCTCTCGTGCTTTAGACTCACTCATGACCAACATCGCAGAAGCACCGTCAGACAGCGCTGAAGAGGTACCCGCAGTTACTGTACCAGACGCTGGGTTAAATACCGGACGTAACTGGCCTAAGCCTTCTAGGCTTGTTTCTGGGCGGATAACTTCGTCATGCTCGACAAGTACAGGTGTACCATCAGCATCATGACCTTCCATTGGCAGGATTTCTTTGGCAAAACGTCCTTCAAGGGTTGCTGCATGGGCACGTTGATGTGAGCGTACGGCAAATTCATCTTGCTGCTCACGACTAATACCGTGCATTAGCGCTAAATACTCAGCTGTTAACCCCATCACACCGGCAGCTTGAGCAATCGATGTAGAAAGTCCTGGGTGGAAATCATTCCCATGTGTCATTGGCACGTGACCCATATGCTCAACACCACCGATGAGGTATGTATCGCCAGCCCCAGTCATGATTGCGCGGGCTGCGTCATGAAGCGCTTGCATAGATGAGCCGCACAGTCTATTAACTGTTACCGCAGGCRCAGTGTGTGGAATACCAGCCAATAAAGCTGCATTACGGCCAACGTTAAAACCTTGCTCTAAAGTTTGTTGTACACAGCCCCAGTAAATGTCATCAATAGAGTCTGGTGCCACTTGAGGGTTACGCTCAAGTAAGCCTTTCATCAAATGTGCGCTAAGATCTTCAGCACGCTTATGTTTAAATACACCGCCCTTTGAGCGACCCATTGGGGTGCGAATACAATCTACGATTACCGCGTTTTCCATGTTACTTGCCCTCCACTTGATAGAACACTTTACCTTCATTAGCCCACTGTCTTGTTTGTTCAGAGACTTGGTAAATTTCACCAAGGTGAGCATACTTATCAGCCATAGCAACAAAGTTTGCTAGGCCAATTTGGTCTAGGTAGCGGAATGCACCGCCTCTAAATGGAGGGAAGCCAATACCGTAAATGAGAGCCATGTCAGCTTCTTGTGGTGAAGCAACGATGTTTTCTTGAAGACACAGCAATACTTCGTTGATCATAGGCACCATACAGCGCTCAATAATCGTTTGCTTGTCAAATTCTGTTGGTGCGTCACAAATACTGCTCAGTAGCTCAAGTGCGCTGTCGTCTTTACTCTTCTTCAAGCGACCTTTGCGATCTGGTGCGTATTGGTAGAAGCCTTTTTGATTCTTCTGACCAAAGCGCTCAGCACCTGCTAACACGGCGACAGGATCTTTGTCTTTACGCGCCATACGAGTAGGGAAGCCATCAGCCATCACGCCTGTACAATGATTTGCTGTATCAATACCGACTACGTCTAGTAAGTAAGCAGGACCCATTGGCCAACCGAAGACATTTTCCATGACTTTATCCACTTTTGCGAAGTCAGCACCTTCAACGACAAGTTGACTGAAGCCTGCAAAGTAAGGGAATAGTACCCGGTTAACGAAAAAGCCTGGGCAGTCATTAACAACAATAGGAGACTTACCTAGTTTTAAGGCGTARTCAACAACGGCAGCAATGGTTTCATCCGATGATTGCTCACCACGGATAATCTCTACCAAAGGCATTTTTGGCACAGGGTTAAAGAAGTGCATGCCACAGAAGTTTTCTGGTTTTTCCAGTGCAGTTGCTAATTCATCAATTCGAATGGTTGATGTATTTGATGTGAGAATTGTACCTTCAGGTAGCTGTGATTCAAGACTCGCCAAGACTGATTTTTTGATCTTTGGATTCTCAACAACGGCTTCAACGATAATATCTGAGTCTTGCAGATCTTGGTCGTTAAGTGTTGGTTTGATTTTACCTAAAGTGGCAACCATTTTATCCATCGACATGTGGCCGCGCTGTACTTTCTTACCAAGTAATTTTGCAGCTTCGCCCATACCAAGGTCTAGGGCACCTTGCTGGATGTCTTTCATGACGATTGGTGTGCCTTTGTATGCTGATTGGTAAGCGATACCGCCACCCATAATACCAGCACCTAACACAGCGGCTTGCTTAATCTCTGTGTTGCTTTGCTTTGCTTGTTTCTTGGCTACTGTTTTGATGTATTGATCTGCCAAGAAAATACCAGTTTGCGCTGCGGCTTCTGCGGTCTTAGCAAGCTTGGCAAAGTTTTGGTTTTCAAGTGCCATTGCTTCACTGCGGCCAAGGTTTGCGGCTGCTTTGAGTGTTTGTACAGCCATCATAGGTGCAGGGTAGTGACCTTTAGTTTTGGCCATTACCATGCCTTCAGCCATACCAAAACTCATGCCTTGCTCAACACGGTTCATCTTCAAAGGTTCAAGCTTAACTTGGCGTTTTGCACGCCAATCCAGTTTACCTTCGATAGCTTGTTCTAATGTGCGAATAGCGGCTGCCATTAATTTGTCAGCAGGCACTACACCGTCAACTGCACCGACTTTCAATGCGTCGTTTGCGCGGTTTTCTTTACCCGTGGTGATCCACGTCATCGCATTGTCAGCGCCGATTAAGCGAGGAAGCCTTACGGTACCACCAAAGCCTGGCATGATCCCGAGTTTTACTTCAGGTAAGCCAATCTTGGCACTGTCTGAGGCGATACGATAATCGGTAGCTAATAACCACTCACAGCCACCACCAAGTGCTAAGCCGTTGACAGCTGATAATGTTGGGAAGGGCAAGTCTTCTATCGCATCGAAGACATCGGTTGCATCCTTAATCCAGCCAACCAGTTCTTCTTCTGGACGTTGGAAGGTAGGCAGGAATTCGAAAATATCAGCGCCAACGATAAAATGGTCTTTGTCGCTGCTAAAGATTAGGCCTTGAATATCATCGCGCTTACTCAACTCGATTAGCGCTTCATGGCTTTCTTTAAGTACTTGCTGAGATAATTTATTGACTGAGCCTGGTAGGCAAAATTTAAACTCAGCGATATTGCCTTTGCAAAAATCAACTACAAAGGACTCGCGTTTGATTAACATACATGTTCTCCCGTGCTATACACTGGTACGATGAGTTGTAATTTCAATCAGTGTGGATCCTTTGGCGGCAAATTGCAATGAAAAATTTACCGCACATTTACTGAAATACCTGAGTCGGTTTGCTATGGTGGCTTAACACACCGCGTATTATGTGTAGTTTGCGAGCTGAACCGCAAATTACAAGCCAAAGTAGCCGTTGTTTTACGCCACCTTTAGATAAGCATACTTTGGCTGTATTTCAATTTCGGTGTGAATTGTTTTTAGCAGATTGAAAAGGGTTTGCATGACACATTGGTTACGTCGCCTAGCTGTGGGCAGTTTATGTTTCGTAAGCTGTCTTGGTGCAGCTCAGAGCACTCATGATGAATTTAAACAGGCTGAGCGTATTGCTTGGTCTGGCAATTATAACAATTTTACAGCAGCCGTAGCGCAGCTTGATCATCCGCTTAAGCCTTATGTGGAAATGGCATTTTATCAGCGCCATCCTAGGTTGAAATATCAACAAGAAATCCAGCACTTTCTAACTATATACGAGCACACACCACTCGAGTGGCCGGTGCGTTCGGCTTGGTTGGAGTATCTAAAGCGCCACAAAAAGAAAGCGCGCTTTATCGAGTTTTACCGAGAAACAAGTGATGTGGAGCTGAAGTGTACTTATTTGTCTTATCAGCTTGATTTAGGTGCACCGAAAAAGGCAATCTTAGATCAAGTTGCTGATATTTGGACTGTAGGAAAATCCCAGCCAAGAGCATGTGATGGGCTTTTTAGGGCGTGGCAAAAAGCCGGGTATAGAACCTCAGAGCGGGTGTGGCAGCGAGTTTCTAATGCTGCACAGTCAGGGCAAACATCCCTATTGGACTATCTTCAAAAGTTACTACCAAAGCACGAAGCCTACTTAGCCCAGCTATATAAAACGGTACGTCAAGACCCTAGTGCGGCGGCGGGCTTGTACCGCTTTAAAAAGCGCACCGTAAAAGAGTCTGAAATAGCGGTATACGGTGTCCGCAGACTGATTTGGCGCGATCCTGACTTGGCGCTGCGAGCATGGCAGAAAATGCAAAACATGTTCAGTTTCTCGCAGCAACAAAAAGACAGTGTGGCATATCGCTTTGCATTGGCACTAGCGTCAAAAGGTCACAAAGACGCACGGTTTTGGTTGAATAAGGTGCCAAAATCACTACAGGATAAAAAGCTCTTGCAATGGCTGATGAGTAATATGCTAAAAGAGCAAGACTGGGAAGGTATTTCGGCGTTATTTGTGGGCCATGAGCAACTCAGTAACGCACAGCAATATTGGTTGGCTTTTAGCTTGTCAAAACGAGGAGATATTGCTGGCGCAAATGCGATTTGGCAGCAACTTGCCAAGGAGCGTGATTACTACGGATTTTTAGCCGCTGCGCGATTGGGTTTACCCGTATCTTTAAATGAGCTGCCGCTAGAAATTGACGCTGCTATTGTTGATCAAGTATCTCAAGCGCCAGGGTTTAAACGTGCTAAAGCGTTGTATGAGTTAGAACGTTATACTCAAGCGCGAAGAGAGTGGAACTACTTAACCAATACCTCAAGTAAAGATGAAAAGCTCGCAGCATCTGTATTGGCTGCCGAGTTCGATTGGTATGACAGCACCATTTTTACGCTAGCCCAAATCAAAGCTTGGGATTATGTGGATTTACGCTTCCCGATGGCATTTAAAGACCTATTTTCAAAGTACAGTAAACGCCATCGCGTTGACCTTGCTTGGAGTATTGCGATTGCGCGTCGAGAGAGTTCCTTTGCACCTGACGCTCGCTCTAGCGCCGATGCCCATGGCTTAATGCAGCTACTTCCAAGTACGGCAAAGTACGTTAACAACCGTAAACGCGTAACAAAAAAGCGGCTTTATCAACCTGCAACCAATATCCGCCTTGGGACTAGTTATTTGGAGTACTTAAAGCGTAAAAATGCCGGTAATGAGATTTTAGCAACCGCATCTTATAACGCAGGCTACCACCGAATAAAACGTTGGTTACCTTCAGAGGCTATGCCTGCTGAGCTGTGGATAGAGCTAATTCCGTATAAAGAAACACGAGATTACGTGAAAAATGTGATGGCATATCGACAGGTGTATCACACTCGCCTTGGTCGAGATGGCAATATCTTAGCTGATATTTTAGAGATGAAAATTGTGAAGTAACCGCACATGGCTGGTATTAGACTCAGTTCGTCGTTTTTAGGTAACAGCTATGATAGACTCGAAAGCATGTGAATTTTTGAAAATGGGTAACCCATGGATAAGTTAGCAAATTTATACGCAGAGCATATTGCCACTTTGCAACAGCGTACAAAAACGATAGTAGACAGAGAAGGACTAGATGGGCTTGTGATCCACTCTGGTCAAGCTAAGCGTCAGTTCCTTGATGATATGTACTATCCGTTTAAAGTTAACCCACAATTTAAAGCTTGGTTACCTGTTATCGATAACCCGCATTGCTGGATTGTGGTTAACGGCAATGATAAACCTAAGCTTATCTTCTATCGTCCGGTTGATTTTTGGCACAAAGTGCCGGATGAACCAAGAGACTTCTGGGCTGAGTATTTTGATATTCAGCTCTTAGTTAAGCCGGATCAAGTTGAGCAGCTACTACCTTACGACAAAGCAAATTATGCCTACATCGGTGAGTATTTAGAAGTTGCACAAGCGCTAGGTTTTACCCAAGTGAACCCTGAGCCGGTAATGAACTTCCTACATTATCATCGTGCTTATAAAACCCAATACGAAATGGCATGTTTACGTGAAGCAAGTCGTCTAGGTGTGCTGGGTCATGTGGCTGCGCGAGAAGCGTTTTTTGCTGGTGGCTCTGAATTTGAAATCCAGCAAGCGTATCTCAATGCGACTCTACATATGGAAAACGATACACCTTACGGTAATATTGTCGCACTGAACGAAAACTGTGCCATCTTGCACTATACCCATTTTGAACGCAAAGCGCCGAGTCAGCATTTGTCGTTTTTGATTGATGCAGGAGCTAACTACAATGGCTATGCCTCTGACATTACGCGAACCTATGATTTCGCCAAGCAAGGTGAATTTGCCGAGTTGGTGAAAGTCATGAACGATCACCAAATTGAGTTGGGTAAAGCATTACAACCGGGCAAACTATACGGTGAGCTACATATCGATTGTCATCATCGTGTGGCGCAAGTACTCAGTGACTTTGATATTGTTAAGCTAGATGCACAAGCGATAGTTGAAAAAGGCATTACATCGACGTTCTTCCCTCATGGTCTCGGTCACCACATCGGTCTACAGGTACACGATATGGGCGGGTTTATGGCGGATGAAGCGGGCACGCATCAAGCGCCACCCGAAGGTCACCCATTCTTGCGCTGTACCCGTAAAATTGAAGCAAATCAAGTATTCACCATTGAACCTGGCCTATACTTCATTGATTCATTATTAGAAGATTTGGTGCAAACAAACAACAAACAGTACATTAATTGGGATAAAATTGATGCGCTGAAGCCATATGGTGGTATCCGTATTGAGGACAACATCATTGTTCATGAAGATAGGCTAGAAAATATGACCAGAGATCTCGGTCTAGAGTGATCTGCTAGCGAGTACTAACTATCAGTATGTTTGGGAGCCAATTGGCTCCCTTTTAGTTTGGAGCAGTATGTCAGAATATTTCATCCCGAGTGAAACAATTAGTCATCACGAAGAAATTAAGAAAAGCGCGTTTATTGTCCATTTGGCGCATACCCCTACTATTGAGGACGCCAAAGCATTTATTAAACACATCAATGAGCAGTATCCAGATGCGCGTCACAACTGTTGGGCACACATTGCCGGGGCACCAGGAGGAAGTCATATATTAGGTTTTTCTGATGATGGCGAGCCAAATGGCACTGCGGGTAAGCCAATGCTAAATGTTTTGTTGGGTTCTGGCCTTGGAGAAATAACGGCAGTAACCACACGATATTTTGGTGGTATCAAGCTAGGCACGGGCGGTTTAGTAAGGGCGTATGGTGGAACCCTCAATAATGCTTTGGCTATACTCAAAACAAGCAAAAAAGTACCTGCTTCTATCATTGTTGGCCAGAGTGATTACCATCTTCAGGGGGTGATAGAGCAGTTGTTACAAAGCCAATTTACGGTGTTACATAGTGATAAAGCGTATGGTGCCAATATTGCGTGGCAGCTTTCTGTCGATAGTCGACAGACACAACAAATTATTGATGCTATTTATGAATTAACCAATGGTGTTGTATTATTTAAACACCTCAAGGAGTAGGCTCTACTTCTTTACATTTACTCATTAACCTCTGGTTAAATAACAAAAGTGCAGCGTACAAAATGCAATTTCGTACCATAATAAAAATTCTCGGACAATTAGTTGCCCTGTTTAGTATCACTATGGTGCCACCGGCCATTGTCTCTTTGATATACAAAGATGGTGGTGGTGTACCTTTTGTCCTAGCTTTCATCTTTAGTGTGTTAATGGGACTGTTCGCGTACTATCCAAATCGCAAGGAAAACGGCGACCTTAAGGCCAGAGAAGGGTTCTTAATCGTTGTATTGTTCTGGTTAGTACTGGGAACATTCGCGTCCTTACCTCTAATTTTCCTCGATAAACCGAATCTTTCACTTGCAGATGCCGTTTTTGAAGCCTTTTCTGGGCTAACCACAACGGGGGCAACAGTACTGACAGGTATTGAGCACTTGCCAAAATCTGTACTCTTTTATCGTCAACAATTGCAGTGGCTAGGCGGTATGGGGATCATTGTTTTAGCGGTGGCTGTACTGCCTATGCTTGGTGTTGGTGGTATGCAGTTGTATCGAGCCGAAACGCCAGGGCCCGTAAAAGACTCTAAAATGACACCGAGAATAGCCGATACTGCAAAGCATTTGTGGTATATCTATGTTTCACTCACAGCGGCTTGTACAGTTTCCTATTGGCTTGCAGGAATGAACTGGTTTGATGCTATATGTCATGCTTTTGCTACTATAGCGATAGGCGGCTTTTCGACCTATGATGCTTCTATTGGTTACTTTGATAACCCTCTAATTAATGTTATTTGTGTGATCTTCTTGTTGATTGCTGCAATTAACTTTTCATTGCATTACGCTGCGGTCTCAAGCCGCAACATCAAGGTCTACCTGCGAGATCCAGAGTTTAAAGTTTTTCTATTTATTCAACTCGCACTTGTGGTGATCTGCTTTGCGGTATTGTCATCAAATAATGTTTATGAAACGGGCGACGAAACCTTGGATCAGGCACTTTTTCAAGCAGTGTCAATTAGTACTACCGCAGGGTTTGCCACTGATAGCTTTTCAAGTTGGCCTTTGTTTCTTCCTATTTTGCTGATTTTTTCAAGCTTTATTGGTGGGTGTGCAGGCTCTACGGGAGGTGGCATGAAAGTGGTGCGAGTCTTCTTACTCTATTTACAAGGGATCCGTGAGCTGAACCGCTTGGTTCACCCAAGGGCTATTTACTCAATTAAACTGGGTCGTAAAGCCCTACCAGATAAAGTCGTCGAAGCCGTATGGGGATTCTTTTCCGCTTATGCGCTGGTTTTTGTCATTATTATGGTCGCATTACTTGGTACTGGTCTGGATAATATCACCGCCTTTTCTGCAACGGCTGCTTGTCTAAATAACCTCGGTCCCGGCCTTGGCGAGGTGGCTGCGCATTATGGTGATATTAGCGATTCTGCAAAGTGGATACTGACCTTAGCGATGGTATTTGGTCGATTAGAGATATTTACATTATTGGTGTTGTTTACACCTACCTTCTGGCGCGGATAGCCGACAAATAACGATGGGCTTGTACTGACAACGCCCATCTCACCTTATACCCACACCAAGTGTTTTTGCCTTACGATTTCATCCTTAAGAAAGAAAAAGTTAATAAAAATACTAAAAACTCGGATTTTCGGGGTTTTCAAATGTCAGTATTTTTACAACGATTTAACTTTGAGGTGACGACTTTGCTTGCCACACGCTTTTCAGATAAAGGGTTTAGAGTCATTGAAGGATTTGCCGCAAGCCATGAGCAAGGTTCTGGAATGCAGCTTATAGAACGAAGCGTAACACAGTTAAACAACCTGATAAGGGATATTGGTTATTTATTACAAGCGGAGCAAGACTTACCAACAGCTCCCAAGGCATATGACTTATATCATCAAATTGGTTGTGAAAGTGGTGCTCGGTTTGTTGTACAAGTTGTGTCTGAAAATGAGCTTTGGCAAAAGCGTCAAATACCCGCAATACTCGATACAATTGCGCCAAATCATACTGGTTGTTTGTTTCAACATGACGTATCCGGGATTTTATTCGTCGCAAAACGTAATAGTGAGCCAATGATGCTTTTTATTGAAGCTGAAGAATTGGCGATGCCACAAAGTTCGCTTGAGATCCAAAGCAGGATGATGACATTAAGAGACGGTGCAATGATGTTAAAAAGCCATTTTTTGATTAAGTGACCTAAGGTTGCTTTTAACACTTGTGCTGTCGCCTTGACCATAAAATGGATTTTATTGGCAAGTGCGGTGAAAGGGAGGCTGCATCAATTAAGGTCAAATGATAGCTGAGAGCATTGATGGCGAACGTGTTGTAATTCACCTTAATTCAGTTTTAAATGACCCTTCGCTAAAACTGCTACAATACAAAAGCAGTAGAGTTAAACTCAGGAAGGGTTAGGATCATGTTAAGAACTCGAGAGGTTGGGCAGGAAAGTTTGCTCACAGCCATCAGCGCAGGCAGTCTCGTTGATATAGAAATTTGCTTACCGGCGAACAGTAAAAGAATAAAAACAGAATATGTCGGTCTGCTCCAAGGAGCATTTTTAATTTTAAACCATCCCAACCCTAAGCGATTAGGCGCGGCGCTGGACTTTGTTATGGAAGGAACCACTGTCATTGTTAGAGCATTGCTCGAAAATGGTGATGGTCAGGTTATTGCTTTCAGATCGCAGATTAAAGCGGYTTCAGTCCATCCCGCGCGGCTTATTTTCCTCCACCCCCCGGAAAAGATTCAAACTTACAAGCTACGTGCGCAAAGTCGCGTACCAACGCTTATTCCTGCTCACTTTCAACACAGTAATAAAAACGAAGTGGGTGTCATCAAAGATATTTCCCTATCAGGGTTACAGCTTGATTTAACGTCAGCTGATATGCCTGATTTGCAAGAAGGTGCAAAATGTAGCGTACTGATTGAGGGCAAAGAAGGAAACCAAATTACCTTAGAGGGTGATGTGCGAAAGATACGCCAACATGATGATATTTTGTCTTTGGGTATTCACCTGACTTCGGAGCCAGGCGTGATCCGTGGTGTGTTAAAGGATTACCTGATAGATTTATCGATTTTTCAAGATCACCGCGATACGTAAACTATGGCGCTTTACACAAATAAAGCGCTGACCTGAAAGAGCTTCTCTACGACACCAATTTGTTTTTTATCGATTAAGAACATGATCACGTGGTCGCCAGATAGAATAATGGTGTCGTCATGTGCAATGAGTACATCTTCATCGCGTACGATTGCGCCTATCGTTGCGCCTGGGGGCAGCTTAATGTCTCGAACCGTACGACCAACGACCTTTGAAGTGTTTTCGTCACCATGTGCTACAGCTTCAATTGCCTCTGCTGCGCCTTTGCGCAGTGAATAAACATTTACGATATCACCACGACGTACGTGTGTGAGTAGCGCTGAAATGGTGGCTTGCTGTGGTGAGATTGCAATATCAATATCACCCCCTTGAACGAGGTCGACGTAGGCACCACGTTGGATCAGCGCCATGGTTTTTTGTACTCCCATACGTTTAGCCAGCATCGCGGCCATGATATTGGCTTCATCATCATTGGTTACGGCAATAAAGACATCGACTTGCTCGATATGCTCTTCTGAAAGTAACTCTTGATCAGAGGCGTCACCACAAAACACCACAGTATTATCTAGGGTTTCAGACAGCTGGGTAGCACGCGCTTGATTACGCTCAATCAATTTAACACTATGATTCTTATCTAGTGAGCTTGCCAAACCAGCGCCGATGTTACCACCACCGGCTATCATTATTTTTTTATAGGAACGTTCAAGCTTTTGTAGCTCATTCATTACTGCTCGAATATGCTTGGTAGCGGCAATAAAGAACACTTCATCATCGGCTTCGATCACTGTTGTGCCTAGCGGTTTGATGGCTTTCCCTTGGCGATAAATTGCAGCAACCCGAGTATCGACGTTAGGAATGTGTTCCTTCAGGGCAGAGAGCGCATAGCCTACAAGTAAGCCTCCGTAATATGCTTTTACGGCAACAAGGGAGAGCATACCTTCGGCAAATTGGAGTACTTGTAGGGCACCCGGATAATCAATCAGGCGACGGATATATTGCGTGACCAGCTGTTCGGGAGCAATATAGTGGTCGACTGGTAAGTCATCGTTATGAAAAAGCTTTTCTCTATACTTTAAATATTGCTCGGAGCGGATCCGAGCAATTTTCGTTGGCGTATTAAAAATACTGTAAGCAACCTGACACGCTATCATATTCACTTCATCTGAGCTGGTTACTGCGATGATCATATCTGCGTCTTCAGCTCCAGCCTGACGCAAGATATCGGGGTGTGCACTGTGTCCCGTCACGCCCTGTAAATCATATTTATCTTGTAGCTCTCTTAAGCGCTCGCCGTCGATATCAACAACGGTAATTTCGTTTTCTTCACCGACAAGGTTTTCTGCCAGTGTTCCGCCGACTTGTCCGGCACCTAAGATAATGATTTTCATATGTATTGCGTCGAGTTATATTATTTTTTTATCAACTTAGCATAATAAAACCCATCGCTCAGTCCGGGTAATAATTGCAAGCCTGGTTGTGCTTTGGTGTCTGCATCATGTAAAGGAACAAGCTCAGCATCAGGTGTCGCAGAAAGAAAGCGTGCGATCTGTTGCTGGTTTTCTTGTGGTAATACCGAGCAGGTTGCATAAACTAGTGTGCCACCGGGCTTGAGTAATGGCCAGATTTTATCAATAATTTGTGCCTGTAACGTCACCAAGTTATCAATGTCAGAAGCTCGCCTCAGCCATTTGATGTCCGGGTGTCGTCTAATAACACCAGTAGCTGAACAAGGTACATCCAACAAGATACGATCATATAATTCGCCATCCCACCAAGCTTCAGGGTCACTAGCATCGCCCTCAAGGCATTTGGCCGACAATCCGATCCGTTCAAGGTTTTGCTCCACACGTGCTAAGCGTGCGCCATCAGCATCAATTGCGGTCACTTTAGCGTCAGCTAACTCTAAAATATGGCAAGTCTTACCACCTGGGGCGGCACAAGCATCAAGAATATTTTCACCTTTTTGTGGAGATAATAATCTTGCTGCTTTTTGAGCTGCAGCATCTTGCACTGAACAAGCGCCAGTGGCAAATTGTGGTAAGGCATAGACATCAATTGGACTATCAAGCAGTATGCCGTCTGGGTATTCACCATGAAGCTGATAGGCGACACCCGCCTGGTCTAACATAGCTGCATAATCTGAGGTGGAAAACTGTGATTGGTTAACACGCAGCCACATTGGTGCCTGTTGTTGATTCGCTTCTAAAATAGTCTGCCACTGAGTTGGGTAAGCTGCTTTTAGTTGATTAATAAACCAGCCTGGGTGGTTGTATAAGCAAGCTGGGATCTCGGTAGCACTGGTTTCTAGCTCGACTTGATGGCGCTGGAAGTTACGTAAAATCGCATTAACCAAGCCTTTCATGCCAGGCGCTCTAAGCGGCGTTAATGCGTTTACTGTCTCAGCAACCGCGGCGTGAGCAGGGACACGCATATGTTGAAGTTGGTAAATACCCACATACAACAAAAACTGGAAAACACGTCGCTTACCTTTTAGGGGCTGATCTAACAGTTGCTGGCAGTAATGCTCTAAAGACGGTAAATATCTCAATACGCCATAGCAAATCTGTTGTAGCAAAGCTCTGTCTTTACCGTCTAACTGGCTGGTGGCAAGTGGCAATTGCGCACTTAACGATGCACCTTTATCGACAACTTGAAACAGGGTTTGGGCAGCGAGTGCGCGAACATTACTCACGCTTCACCAACCTTAGCGCCAATTGCTACCCAATCAGCTCGACCATTTAAAAAGTCTTGTGCAGACATTGGCTTCTTTCCTTGAGGCTGCAAGRTGTGGATCTCGATTGCTTGTATGCCACAGGCAATAACGRTACCGTGCTTATCTGCGCGAAGTACGTGTCCTGCATCACCTTGTTCGTCAACAACCTTTGCCTGCCAAATTTTGACACTGTTACCTGCCATGCTGGTAAAGCAAACCGGCCATGAATTAAATGCGCGGATGTTTCGTTCAATTTGCTCAGCGTCCATTTGCCAATCAATGTTAGCTTCTTCTTTGCTCAGCTTCTTAGCATAATTGGCTAACGTATCGTCTTGCTTTTCTGGGGTGATCTCACCAGCAGACAAGCGTGCTAGCGTCTCGATAAGCGCATCGGGGCCGAGCAACGCAAGTTTGTTGTATAAATCTGCACTCGTATCTGTTGCGGTTATAGGGCAGCGAGCAATATGTAGCATATCGCCAGTATCTAGACCTTCGTCCATTTGCATTATCGTCACACCGGTTTCACTGTCTCCAGCCCAAACGGCGCGTTGGATTGGAGCGGCTCCTCGCCATCTTGGTAAGATAGAACCATGTACATTAAGACAGCCTAGTCGAGGTGTATCTAAAATAGCCTTCGGAAGCAGCACACCATAGGCAACAACAATCATGACGTCGGCATTTAATGCCGCAAGTTCAGCCTGTGCCTCTGGTGTTTTAAGCGATTGTGGTTGCAATACTGGAAGGTCATGTTTTTGTGCTAACACTTTTACTTCACACGCTTTTAGCTTTTTACCACGCCCAGCAGGGCGATCTGGTGGACAGTATACTGCCACAACGTCATGGTGTGATTGAATAAGAGCGTCAAGGTGGCGCGCTGCAAAATCAGGCGTGCCTGCGAAAACGATACGCAAAGGATTACTCACGAAATACCCTAAAGTCAGTTAGTTGGTAATGGATTAGGCTTGCTTTGCAGCGAGCTTAGCTTCTTTTTCGAGCTTCTTACGAATACGATTACGCTTGAGTGGCGATAGGTAATCGATAAATAGCTTACCAACTAAGTGGTCTAATTCATGTTGAATGCACACGGCTAGTAAGCCTTCGGCGTCTATTTCATACGTTTCGCCTTGCTCATTCATTGCTTTCACTGTGACTGTTTCAGCACGGTCCACTTTTGCGTATGAATATGGCACCGATAGGCAGCCTTCTTCGCTCACGGTAGACCCATCGCGCTTGATAATTTCTGGGTTAATTAATACGCGCGGTTCATCGCGCTCTTCTGAAACGTCAATAACAACAATGCGTTGATGAATGTTCACTTGCGTAGCCGCAAGGCCGATACCATTTTCATCATACATAGTTTCCAACATATCTTTAACGATTTGTCGTACTTCGTCATTAACCTCTGCTACTGGTTTTGCAACGGTACGCAAACGTTCATCTGGAAACTTTAAAACTTCTAATATAGCCATGATTACCCTAAATCAATTAATCGTGTAAGCTGATGTAAGCTAGTGTATGGTCTTATTTTAGCCATTCAAGTTCCCCTTTAACAGGTTTTGATGGATAATAAGCAAAAATAACCACAAGGAAGCCATCATGAAATATCCGATTGCTGCAATAATGATCGCTAGTTGTACTGTTTTTTCAGTAAAAGCAGAGCCCTTGACAGTGAAAGCTGATGCACCGCAACATTATGTGGTGAAAAAAGGCGATACTTTGTGGGATATTTCTAAAATGTACCTGCGCTCCCCATGGAAGTGGAAGCAGCTATGGCAGTGGAATCCAAATATTGCAAATCCTGATTTAATCTATCCTGGTGATAATCTTAAGTTGCAGTACGATGCACACGGAAATCCAATGTTGATATTGGATAAAGGGATAAAAAAGCTCTCTCCACATGTGCGTGTTATCAACCAAAAGTCGACGGCAATTCCAACTTTACCTCTACCAATGATGGAGCCTTTTTTGCGGTTTGAGCAAACTCTGTCTGAATCCAAGTTTGCCCAAAGCCCTATTGTATTAGGTGCCGACCGAAATGTGAAAAATGCGTCGCCTGGTCACCTACTTTATGTCAAAGCGGATTTAGTCAAAGGCGGTCATTATGCTATCTATAGGCGCGGTGACACATATCGGGCATTGGATAGTAATGAAACGCTAGGTTTAGAAGCTGTGCTAGTAGGAAGTGGTCATGTTGTTGAACAGGGTAATATGAAAGCCGGAAGACCAGCTAAGCTTCATCTCGAAGTGGCTAAACAAGAAGTACGAGCTGGTGATATTGTTTTACCTATCGCCAGTGGGCAAAGCTATCCCGCGCAGTTTTCAATGGCCCGTCCAAAACAACAGACAAGTGGCCGCATTATTGCGAGTGACAATAAGCTTAGAGAGTTTAGTACCATGAGTGTTGTGGTGCTTGATGTTGGCAGCAAAGCGCAGCTTAAAGAGGGCAACGTGCTTGATATTGTTAGACAATCGCCTACAGTTATAGAAAGTCAACATGGACCTCGCTACATTGAAGATGCGTCTCGACTCGACAAAATGATCACCCAAATGGGGTCTTGGTTTGGTGAGGAAAATGATGACAGTAGCATCGTATGGCATATGCCCAAAGAAAAGGTAGGAGAAGTTATGGTCTTTAAAGTTTATGAAGACCTCAGCTACGCCATGGTTGTGGCGACTTCCGAACCAATAAGAGTCGGTGACTACGTACAAGCGCTCAAGGAAATGGCTGACAATTAGCAGCTCAACTTCTCCTTGAATGAAGCAATAAACTCAAGGAGAGAGTATGAAATATTCAGAACAAAAATGTGTTCTGGCACTGGCTTTATGCCAAGGTCTTGGCGTAAAAACGGTGCTTGCTTTACTGAAAAAGTTGTCACTTAATGAGCTGTTTACCCTAGGTAAACCTGAACTGTGTGCCTTAGGACTCAGTGAGCAAGTGGCGAATAACTTGCTTCATACGGATTGGTCAAAAATAGACAGTATTAGCACGTTTTGTCAAAACCAGCAGATCCATATCCTCACTATATTTTCTTCCGCTTACCCAACTCAACTAAAAGAAATTTGTAACCCGCCGATTGTACTTTTTTGTAAAGGTAACGTCTCATTACTAGCGCAACCACAAGTCGCAGTGGTTGGTAGTCGTAGCTCTACTCGAACGGGACTTGAATTAGCGAGTGAATTTGCGAATGGGCTGAGTCGCTCTGGTCTGGTTGTAACCTCTGGCATGGCCAGAGGAATTGATGGTGCAGCACATCAAGGTGCTCTTGATGCTGGTGGGAGCACAATTGCCGTGCTTGGTACTGGGGTTA
The DNA here is from genome assembly GCF_003934235.1 of Pseudoalteromonas sp. J010. Lineage (NCBI taxonomy): Bacteria > Pseudomonadati > Pseudomonadota > Gammaproteobacteria > Alteromonadales > Pseudoalteromonadaceae > Pseudoalteromonas > Pseudoalteromonas sp. J010. Next base: position 55,405 of record NZ_RDBW01000034.1, read on the forward strand.
ATGTGGTTTATCCCAAGCGTCATCAACGACTCTACGATGATATTGTTCAGCGTGGTCTGGTTATCAGTGAGTTTTTGCCTAACACCTCCGCGAACAGTACACACTTCCCGCGGAGAAATCGCATAATCTCTGGGCTTGCTTTGGGTGTTCTGCTTGTTGAAGCTGAGATAAAAAGCGGCTCGTTAATTACCGCACGCTATGCACTGGAGCAGAATAAAGAAGTGTTTGCGATTCCAGGTTCAATTAAAAACCGATTAAGTAGCGGTTGTCATTACTTGATAAAGCAAGGGGCAAAGCTTACCGAGAATATTGAGGATATTTTGGAAGAAGTGAGCTTTTTTTGTGAAAACAGTCTATATAGTATAGAAATAGATAGGCAAAAAGAGGAACTGTGTCCTGTATTAGAAAACCTTGGCTTTGAAGTGACTTCTGTTGACACTTTAACGCAAAGGACCCAGTGGCCAGTAGAGCAGGTGGTTGCCAGACTACTGGACCTAGAACTCGAAGATAAAGTAGAGCGTGTATTAGACGGCTACATAAAACTCGCGAGGGGTTAAGAAGATGTTTGATATTCTAATGTATTTATTTGAGAACTATATTCATAGTGAAGCAGAAATTTTTGTCGAACAAAATGAACTGACCGATGAACTCCTTCGCGCAGGCTTCAATCAAGGTGAAATATATAAAGCGCTTGATTGGTTAGAGCAGCTTGCAGATTTACAACACAGTGATGAATACCCCTACTTAAATGCCAAGCCCGACCATGCCACACGTATTTACACGGATAGCGAGTGTAATATGCTAGATGTAGAGAGCAGAGGCTTTTTGATGTTTGTAGAACAAGTTGGTGTGATTGACAGTACAACCAGAGAGATGGTGATGGATAGGTTGTTTGCTCTGGACAAAACCTACATCAGCTTGGATGACCTTAAGTGGGTTATCTTGATGGTACTATTTAACGTACCAGGTAAAGAGCATGCTTATGCGCAAATGGAGGATCTTATTTTTACAGAGCCTGCATCAGTTGTGCATTAACAGAGTAATCGAACGGTTTTACTCTACCATGGCAAGCAAAGGTCGTTGGATGTGCTTCAAGTGCAATGACGACCACAACCACCTATTTTGTCTGAGCCTTAGATAATTGGTATAGCTCATGTCTTTCACGCAGCTCGTTTTAGCACTAGCGACATAGGACTTAAAAACAGTGAGTTTACTCAACTTGAACTCAGAATAATAACTTGTTCTCTAGTCGCTGTTGTCTCTTACTACTGCGTTAGATTTGTTCGTAATAGGTTATTTACTGACGCACAAAAAACGCACGAATTTGTCAGGTATTAGGAAATAACTTCTGACTAGCGTGATATTGCGCTTCTTGAGCTTAGGTATTTTAGTTGATACCACGAGTTCAAGTTTACTCAGTTATTGACCAAATCCTAAGATATTTATTCAAAGCGATTTGTTATCATTTCCTTGACCCCAAAACCAAGGTGATTATATTAAGCGCATACTTGCACAAAGGGCGGTAATAGAGCCATGAGTAAAATTGATCATGCGTTATTCAATGCAAAGAAGCATGCGTTAGAAAAAGAATATGAAGTATGCCCCGACTGTGGCTCCGAGCTGGTGATAAAAAACAGTAAAAAGGGGCCATTTATTGGCTGTGCTAGCTATCCTACCTGTGAATATATCAGGCCTTTGGCGCATCATGATAGCCATGTTATTAAAGTACTTGAAGGTGTAGCTTGCCCCGAATGTAGCAGAGATTTAGTCATCAAAAATGGTCGCTACGGCATGTTCATTGGTTGTACCGGTTATCCTGAGTGCCATTATATTGGGCATGAGGATGCGTCTGACTCGCAGGAATTACCAGATTGTCCTAAGTGTAAAAAAGGGAAGTTAACACAGCGAAAAAATAAGTTTGGTAAACACTTCTATAGTTGTAATAGTTATCCAAGTTGCAAATATACTTTGAATGCTAAGCCTATCGAGCATGCTTGCCCTGATTGCCATTGGCCGGTGCTGGTGGAGAAAACCAGAGCTGGTAAAGCTGTGTTACAATGCCCGCAGAAGTCATGTCAATCGATAGTGGAAATACCGTGAAAAATGACGATAAAGCGGAAGCTTCGATAATAACCTCGCCCGAATCAGCATTGCAAGCTGGTGAGGTGATCTGTTATCCCACCGAAGCTATTTTCGGATTGGGGTGTGATCCTGATAACGAAGAGGCCGTAGCTAAACTGCTGGAGATTAAATCGCGACCAATAGCAAAAGGTTTAATCTTAATTGCAGATAACTACGGTCAGTGTTTAGCCTATGTGGATGATAACAAAATTCCAATGGATAAACGCGCTGAGATATTTTCAGCATGGCCTGGCGCTATTACCTGGTTACTCCCTGCGAAACCAGAAACACCGCATTGGTTAACTGGTGGCCACGATACTATCGCGGTGCGTGTGACCGATCACCCTATTGTTAAACAAATCTGTCAGCGCTTTGGTAAGCCGATTGTTTCTACTAGCGCCAATATTACAGGTGAAACACCGGTAGCCTCTTTGTTGCACGCGCGCAATCAGTTTGGCAATCAAATAGGCTATTATGTTGACGGTGAATTAGGCACAAACCGTTCCCCAAGTGTAATTAAACATGCGATAACAGGCGCTGTTATCCGAGGATAAAAACCATGAGTAAAGTAAACTTAGAGACCGTAAAAGCCTTTTTACTACAATTACAAGATAACATCTGCAAAGGCTTAGAGGCTGCTGATGGTAAGGCTCAGTTTGTTGAAGACGCCTGGGAGCGTGCGGAAGGAGGTGGTGGTCGTACCCGTGTCATCCGCGATGGTAATGTGATTGAACAAGGTGGGGTAAATTATTCGCATGTTTTTGGGGCGTCTATGCCTGCATCTGCCACCGCTCATCGGCCTGAGTTGGCAGGAAGAAGCTTCCACGCTTGTGGCGTATCCTTGGTTATCCACCCCAAAAATCCACATATTCCCACAAGCCATGCCAATGTGCGCTTTTTCATTGCAGAAAAAGAGGGTGAGGAGCCTATTTGGTGGTTTGGTGGCGGCTTTGATTTAACACCGTTTTATCCAGTATTAGAGGATGTGAAGCACTGGCACCAAGTGGCAAAAGACGTGTGTACACCATTTGGTGACGAGGTATATGGTGATTATAAGAAGTGGTGTGATGAATATTTCTATTTAAAGCATCGCGATGAAACGCGAGGTGTGGGCGGTCTATTTTTTGATGACCTCAATCAGTGGGGTTTTGAAAAAAGTTTTGCCTTTATGCAAGCGGTGGGCAGTGGGTTTCTTGATGCTTATCTGCCAATTATTGAAAAACGTAAAGATACGCCTTATACCGAACAAGAGCGTCAATTCCAGTTATATCGTCGCGGTCGTTATGTAGAGTTTAATTTGGTGTGGGATAGAGGCACGTTGTTTGGCTTGCAGACCGGTGGTCGCACCGAATCTATTCTCATGTCAATGCCACCGTTGGCGCGTTGGGAATATGATTTTCAACCCGAGGCTGGCTCTAACGAAGCAAAGTTGTATGAGTACCTCACCCCAAAGAACTGGTTATCAATGTGATAAAAAGGAGCCTAGGCTCCTTTTTATTTATCTAATCTGATGTTTGAAGAAGTGAATAGCTATCCAAACATCAGGTTCCCTAACTTAATTTAAACCCACGTACTTGGTCATCGAGGTTACGTGCGAGTGTGAGTAGCTCTTCGCTGATCTGTTTGGAACCATGGGCGTCAACAAGTGAGCGTTCAGCATTATCACTGATAGCCACGACACTACGATTTATCTCCTCCGCGGCTAAATTTTGCTGTTCTGTCGCATCTGCAATTTGTAGATTAAGAGCATTAATCTCGTGCATTTGCGTCGAAATATCTTTTAATGCTTGTGCGACTTTTTTCACTTGATTGGCACGATCATCCGCTTCTTCACAAGAAGCACTCATCGCTGCTACAGTTTGTTGCGCTTCAGACTGTAGCTTGTCTATGGTGCGCTTAATTTCATCTGTTGAGTCGTGGGTACGAGTTGCCAACGTTCTAACTTCGTCAGCCACGACGGCAAATCCTCGACCAGCTTCTCCTGCGCGAGCGGCTTCTATCGCTGCGTTGAGTGCTAGAAGGTTGGTTTGTTCCGCAATGCTACTGATCACTTCTAATACTTTACCTACTTCTAACGTCTGCGCTTGTAATTGAGAAACTTGCTCAGCGGCTTGTCGCACATCTTGCGCTAACTGGTTAATACTTTGCTCTGTGTGATTAGCGACAGCCATACTCTCTTCTGCAAGGTGATTGCTGCTATCAGATTTTTCTGATGCAAAGTGAGTGGTGTTCTTTACTTCGCTGGAGGAGCTTTCTAATTCATTAATTGCTGCAGCAACAGAGTCGGTTCCTTGCTTTTGCTCTTGAATTGCAAGTTCAGTGGTTTCTGCTGACGCATAAATAGATTCAGCGGAATGGATCAGTATTTTGGATGAATGAGATAACTGAGAGATATTATCTTTAAAGCTATCCATCATTTTATTGAAATTAGTCGCTAAACGTCCTAATTCATCATCAACATTATCGTCAATTCTCAACGATAAATCTTTATTTGTTGTCGCCAAGCGCATGGTACGGCCAAGCGTTTTTAATCTTAAAATGAAGAGCTTTCTGAACAGCACGCCTAAAATGACAAAAGTGGTGATAAATATACCTGACAACAAGGCCGTACTTAGCCAAGTATTGTTATGCACAGTATTATCAATATCAGCAAGTGAGTAGCTTATTCTTACTGCCCCGAGCACATCTCCTTCTTTTGCTTGATGACACCCTAAACAGTTTGTCCCTTTGTAATTCTCCATCGCAACCATTGGCTTGAGGTATGTCATGATGCGATTGCCATCACGTTGTTCAATGACGAGTGTTTCTTTGCCATCAAGTGCATCAAGCTCCACTTGTGAGTTTGGTGCTTGATTTGGGTTACCCGGTCCATACAGCTTATTCACCAGTTCTGCGCGAATAATGTGGGCATCTTCAATATTTGGGTGATTACGAATTTTATCACTAAGGATCTCGCGATTAGCCATGGTGCCCGTCAGCATCATGGTATTGATCGAGTCAAAGTAATTGTCAGCTAACAGCCTTATATTACTTTCGACGGTTTCTTCAGCGAGAGTTTTTTGTTGACTACTACTACTGAGAATACTAGCAATGAGGACGAGTACGCCAGTCACTGCCAGTAACGCATAAATTTTATGTTGAATAGATTTCACACGCATCGCACCTGTTCACAATTAGAACAGTGATTATGCGTCTCTACTCAAGAACAGGTTTTGACCTAGCGCAAAATTGCCGTGCAATTTAATATAACTGGTACTTTTTCATTAATCTTGATTAATCATATGTGTAGCGAGTTGCGCTAAGGATTGTCTTAGCCCCTCTCTTAATAATGGGTTACCAACCTCTAAGTCTAATGCTTTATTCATGCAGTGCATCCATTGATCCCGTAAATCTTGGTCGATAGGAAAGGGCATATGGCGCATTCTTAAACGCGGATGACCGTATTTTTCTGTAAATAAATCTGGGCCACCGAGCCAACCCGAAAGAAACTCAAAGAATACTTGTCTTATCCGATCTAGTGGTTGTGGGTGCATGTCGTAAAGCGGTTTTGCGTAGGGATCGGTTGCCATAATATCGTAGAAACGATTAGCAAGGTCTCGAGCACCTTGTTCTCCACCAATGATTTCATACGGGGTTTTTTCTGGGGATGGAGCACTATTTATTTGTTCGGTGGTTGCATCTTTATTGAAGATGCGTTTAATTAACTGTTTCATAATAACTCTTTCAAGGCGCTCTAAAACGATGGACAAATACGCGGTATTCGGTAATCCAATAAAGCATTCTAAATCGCCAGCAATCCATGCGCAATTCGCAAAACAAAGTCAGCAGCAATTAGAATACGAAGCTATTTTGGCACCAGTAGATGCTTTTGTTCAAACTGTATCGACATTCTTTGCTGAAGGTGGAAGCGGTGCAAATGTGACATTACCTTTCAAGGAGCAAGCATTTAGTTTTGCAAATACATTGACTGAGCGCGCCAAATTGGCAGGTGCTGTGAATACGCTGATCAAGCAAAAAGATGGCAAAGTTAAAGGCGACAATACCGATGGCGAAGGTCTTGTAAGAGATCTGATCAATCATCAAGTAAAGCTAGATGGTGCGACTATCTTATTGATAGGTGCAGGAGGCGCGGCCAAAGGATGTATCTATCCACTCCTGCAAGCTGGAGTGAAGCAGGTAGTAGTGAGCAATCGTACAGAATCAAAGGCAATACAGTTGGCTAAGCAATTTGCCACCTATGGGGATGTTAAAGGCTGTGGGCTAGATAGTATTCCTGATATTGGATTTGATATTGTGATTAATTCTACCTCTTCCAGTATTACAGGAGAGGTGCCTGCGATCTGCGCATCTGTTTTTACATCTTGTGTGGTTGCTTATGATATGTTTTACAGTGAGCAACAAACAAGTTTCTTAAAATGGGTCGCACAACATAACCAAGATACGCAATTAATCGATGGTATCGGTATGTTAGTAGAGCAAGCCGCTGAAGCATTTTATCAATGGCGAGGTGTACGACCTGATACATCAAAAACGTCCAAGCTGATTAGAGGTTGAATATGAATCAAGCAATACTGTTTAATGATGACATCAGTTATCAGCAAGGTGAGTTAACTTTTACAGCAATGGCCTGTGGGCAGCTGATCCGCTGTAAAATAACTACAGAGCTTGATCTGGAAGCTGCATTAGCGCACTTTGCTCAGCATCAATTTGATTATGAAATGCAGGCTGAGCAGCTAATTGAAGATGAAGCGTTTAATGAGGCAGGAGAGGTAAGCTTAGCTTTCCTCTAAATATTCATCTTTCAACTCCACATAATTTTGAGCAGACACTTTTAAAAATTGTAGCTCTTGTTCGGTGAGGGGTCTTGCTTGTTTTACCGGACTGCCGACATATAAAAAACCGGACTCAAGGTTTTTATTAGGCGGGACAAGTGCACCACCACCAATGATAACGTCATCTCCTACGGTGACGTTATCCATAATAATTGCACCCATACCCACGAGAATACGATTACCAAGTTTGCAACCATGCAGCATGACTTTATGACCAACAGTCACATCATCACCAATAATAAGCGGGTAACCGTCAGGTACTGAAGCGCTCTTTCTTGTTAAATGCAGTACACTGCCGTCTTGAACATTGGTTCGTTTACCTATCTTGATGTAGTTCACATCGCCTCTGGCTGCAACTAATGGCCAAACGCTGCTGTCTTCGCCAATTTCTATATCACCAACCAAAACGGATGACTCATCAATATAAACGCCTTGTGATAAGCGTGGGGATTTACCTTTATAACTTCTAAGCATGCCTAGATTACTCATCTCTCGTGTCTTGTGTCACTAGTGTAGAGTGTTGAATTGTAAAACTCTAGTACGAAAAAACTGCAAAAAGATAAGTGAAAGTGTCAAAAATAAGCGTTTCGCTTTATTTTTGCTCGAACAAACGTTTTTTTGCAATTTTCTTTAAAAAAAGGGTTGCACTAAAATCGGATCGCCCTATAATGCGACCCCACTGACACGGGGCGCTACGCTGAAAAGCAAAACAGCAACGAGTTAGCGTCAAGTAAAACTTAATTTCGAAACTTCTTCTCAAAAAATTCAAAATTAAGTGTTGACAAAAAATCGGGAGTGCTTAGAATGCACACCTCTCGAAACAACGAAGTGTTTCGAAATGTTCTTTAACAATATGAAGCAATCATCTGTGTGGGCACTCGTACAGATTGAGTTCTAACAGCAGATTCTGGTTCGCTAGATGACGCAAACAAATTTAGAGTCTCAATTTCTTATGAGTGACTATATAGTCAATTTATACAGAATTCATTGAGCAAGTTTGAAGTTTACTTCAAACAAAAAACTTTTAATTGAAGAGTTTGATCATGGCTCAGATTGAACGCTGGCGGCAGGCCTAACACATGCAAGTCGAGCGGTAACATTTCTAGCTTGCTAGAAGATGACGAGCGGCGGACGGGTGAGTAATGCTTGGGAACATGCCTTGA
>NZ_RDBW01000035.1:0-59570 GCF_003934235.1 Pseudoalteromonas sp. J010
ACTTATCATCGCTGCGCCGTTAGCGCTGAGGGTTGTGCATTCTAAGCATTTCCCATTTGTTGTCAACACTTAATTTTGATTTTCTTTCGAAGCATTCAAACTCAAGTTTTATTTGACTCCCGACTCGTTGGCTCGTTGCTTTTCAGCGCGGCTCCCCGTGTCGGTGGATGCGCATTATAGGGAGATCCGATTTAAGTGCAACCCTTTTTTTGATCTTTTTATTCGTTCGAACAACTATTGAACAAAAACAGCTATTATGTACAGATAACATCCAAAATAAGACAAATCTTACTATTAGAACTATATTAATTATTGCGAAGTTTAATTAACTCGTTAAGATAGCTAGCTTATTTGTTAAATTAATGTTTAACCTTCTTTTAATTGGTATATGTATATGAAGTCTTTTGATCATAAAGTCATTTTGATCACTTTGGTTATTGCAGTTATGAGCTTTTTCATTGTCGATCTTGCATTAAGCTCTGCTCAACTCGACGCTGCATTGATGTTGGCCGTAGGTATTATTGTCGGCAGTATCGTAGCCCAGCTTTCAAAAAGTGATACACAACAAGAAAAACAATCAAACTTAGCAACTACTACATTATATGTAGGTAACTTACCATATAGAGCCAATGAGCACGTTGTTCGTGAGCTTTTCGAAGAACAAGGTAAAGTATTTTCTGTTCGTCTATTAAAGGACAAGAATACAGGTAAGCGGCGTGGCTTTGGTTTTGTAGAGATGGCTAAAGGGGATGCGGACAAGGCCATCAGCCAACTCAATGAAAGTGAGTTTCAACAGCGCACACTAAAAGTGAGAGAGGCGAAGCAAAAGCCTGAGGGTGAAGTAAATCACTCACCAGCTTGACTTGCTTTAACTGAAGGAGATTAACGCTACTTCTTCTTTGCTATCCAAAACAGGCGCCGTTGCATAGAACTTGACTTCTTTTGGCTGCGCCTTTTCTATATTTATTTCCTGCTTTCCAAGCAAAGAAACAGCTCTGTTAGCTATGGCCTTTCCCGAGTCAACCAACTCAATATGATCAGGTAGGCATTCTTTGATATTATCGGCAATTAACGGAAAGTGCGTACAGCCTAACACTAAACGGTCAATGGAATACGGAATATGTAGCAGCTTGAGTTCCTCACACAGCGCCGCTTGATCAAGCGTACTGTGCCAGTAAAAATGTTCAGCTATTCTAACTAGCTCTGTAGAATGCAAAATCTCGACTTTACATCCACCTGCAAAGTCATGAATGAGTTTTTGTGTGTAAGTATTATTGGATGTCGCAGGTGTTGCTAACAAAGCGATGTGCTTAGTCTGAGAGCTATACGCAGCAGGCTTAATAGCAGGAACTACACCTATAATAGGGATTTGAGTATGTTTTCGCGCCTCTTCTAACGCATAAGTTGAGGCGGTATTACAGGCAATAACAATCATATCAACATTACTTAAGTATTGCTCTTGCCAAACAATGAGTCCCTTAATGCGTAATTTAATTAATTCCTGAGGTTGCAGACCATAAGGAAGAAATGCGTTATCCATAACATAGCTAAAAGTGGAATTTTGAAAACGATAGCGCAAGTGTGACAGAACACTTGTTCCACCAATACCGGAGTCAAAAACTAGAATATGTGACACACTTCATCCCCTAAATATTTAAGGAATGAAGTTTGCCATGAGTCACAATGAAAATAAACTCGATCAGCTTGTTTGTTGTTGCTCTGCTGATGAGCCCTTATTTGATTCATTTAAGCGGTTGAAAAAGCTGCTCGCATAATCCAAGAATTCATTTAACCTGGATTGCCCTTCATTCATCCATGCAAGTATATTTGGCAATTCGTTGTTAGCATTGAGCGCTTTTGCTTGCTCTTGAATGTCTGCTAGTTGCTTATTCAGAGGTACAAACGCCTTCTCTAGTTCTTTCATCGGATTGCCTTGTTGATACTGTGCAATCGCGGCAGATGTTTTCGTTTGCTTTAAGTCCATTGTGAAGTTGGTGATTTGGTCAGAGTTTAAACTAAGTGACTTTGCCATATCGAACGCTTCATCATACTCACCGCCAAAGAACGCATCGCTGACATTGCGAATATCTTCCATCATATCGTTGATTGCTTGCTGCTCTTCTTCGTTCAGCTCTCCATTTACTTTAATCGAAAAGTTCACCTCTTGAGATGACTGGGAGCCATATGCAGCACCAAAGTTGTTGCCTTTTTGGGCCACGCTCGCAGCAGACCCTTGTGAATATGCGTCAGAAAATGAAATAACAACCTCATCACCTTCCGCTGTAGTGAACGCATATTCGGCCTGATTCGATAAGCTTGCAAATTGCGCCGCACTGATAGCCATTGCCTTTGGAGACTTTTCTTCAAATAGTTCTTTTTCGAAGTCATCAAGCCCTTTAAATATACCCTCTCGAGACTTTTCAATCCCTTCTTCAATATCAGAATTAAACGCCCCCATCCCTTTTAGCTCTTCACTGGCTTCATCAATACCTTGCAGCACACCTTTGCGTGCCCCATCCAGCATAGATTTTAATTCATCGTCATTTTTACCGTCTACTTTCGCTTTTTTCACTGCACCTTGAACGAAATCAAGTACGTTTTTCACTATCGCTTCAAAGTCAAACAATGGTTTGTCTTTTTTATCCTGCGTAGGTTTCTCAATACCAAGCGCTTCTGCGAGTTTGTCATCAAGAATTTTGGCAGCGAGTTTAGATTTATCCCCCGCATAACTATCTGAATTTATTTGGATATGTGGTCCTATCCCTTTGCTCTGTCCAGGCTTGTGCTGCATCGCTGGATTGAGCAATTGATTTAAATGCCCGATTTTCATGGTATGCCCTCCAATATATTAGTTAGATTATCGGCATATTTGTGCAAAGCTAAAGTAAAATGACTAAAAAAACGCCAAAACGATTTTAGTCACTATGCTAGACTGGACAAATTAACGACGCTCCCTAAAATAGCGCCTCTTAATTCAACATAGATGGTTTTAGTATGGCAGTAATAAAGATTGATGATTCAGCATACGAGCAACAATTGGCTGAAAAAGCTGAGCGTATCACAGCACAATTTGCACAGTTTAATGCGCCAGAATTAGAAGTGTATGACTCTGCAACTCGCCATTACCGCCAACGCTGCGAATTTAGAGTCTGGCATGATGGCGACGACTTGTTTCACATCATGTTTGATCAACAAAGTAAAGAAAAGCTTCGTGTTGATAGCTTTGACCCGGGTGCCGAGCTTGTCAATGAAATGATGCAAGTCATGATAGACAAACTTAAAGGCAATGAGGTCTTACGCCGAAAATTATTCCAAATTGATTACCTTACTACCCTAAGTGGTGAAGTACTGATTAGCCTTTTATATCACAAGCAACTTGATGAAGCGTGGCACACTGCTATGCTGGAGTTGCGTTCTGAGTTGCAACAGACTTACAAAGTGGACTTTATAGGACGTGCTAGAAAACAAAAGGTCGTATTTGGTCATGATTATGTCACAGAAAAGCTCGTGGTTAATGGTAAAGAATATATTTATCAGCAAGTTGAAAACAGCTTTACGCAGCCAAATGCCCAAGTGAATCAAAAAATGCTAGCGTGGGCGCAGTCTATCAGCGAGCCGCTTAGCAATGATTTACTTGAGCTTTACTGTGGTAACGGTAACTTTTCTATCGCATTAGCTGGTTCATTCGACAAAGTGCTGGCTACGGAAATTTCTAAATCATCGGTAAAGTCTGCACAGTTTAATATCGCAGCAAACAAAGTCGACAACCTTGATATTATCCGCATGTCGAGTGAAGAGTTTACGCAAGCCATGAAAGGGCAGAAGTTTTCACGATTAGAAGGTATCGATTTACAGTCCTATGATTGCCAAACCATTTTGGTCGATCCGCCGCGAGCGGGTATGGATGAGCTAACCTGTCGCTTAGTCAGCAACTACGACAACATTATTTATATCTCATGTAATCCAGACACGTTAGAGCGTGATTTAGCCTTATTATGTGAAACACATAAAATCGCACGTATGGCAATTTTCGATCAATTCCCTTACACCCATCATATTGAATCTGGCGTTTACTTAGTAAGAAAGTGATTTATAACGTTTAACGACTGGCTGCCATTGCTGTGATAAGCGCTGGCAGCTGAGTTTCGCTAAATACTTGAATACCGGATTGCTGTAATAAAGACGCCGTCAGACCCTGCCCCACTACTTTTTTACCGGTATGACTACCATCGTAAATCAGATTGCTGCCGCATGACGGACTGGACTCTTTTAATAACGCAAACTTTATATCGTGTTGAAGGCATGCCGCAAGCGCTTTTCTAGCACCAAGCTCAAACGATGCAGTAAAATCATCACCATCTTTACTCAGCACTCTACCCTCTATTAACTCTGCAGGTGGGCGGGGTGTTGGTAACCCACCTGATACTTCGGGGCACAAAGGTAACACCCAGTTTTTTTTCCGCCAATATTGCAAGGTATTATCTTGTAAACTTTGCGATGATGCGTCGTAGCGCACCGGATAACCTAATAGACAACTTGAAACTAAAATTTTAAACATAAAAAAGCCCCGCAATTATGGCGAGGCTAGTCTAATACAAATTATCGACTATTTCTTGGCTAAATAGTTCACCAGCGCTGCAATTTGTTCAGGCTTGGTAGTACCAGACTCACGTAGCAACAATTTATACTTGCCATTGACAATAAACGTTGGCACACCAGTTAGCGCACCTTTACCTGAAAGGGTTTTCTGCATTCGCTGCATTTTCGATGTTTTAGTACGAACAGCGAAACTGGCATACAGCTTATCAAATTTCTCTCCATCAACTCCTTGAGCCACAAAAATATCTTTTACGTCTGCAAGTTCGTTAATTTTGGCACGTTTACCATGAATATGGTTGAACATCGCTGCAACGATTTTGTCTTTTTGCGGTAATACTTCCGCTGTCGCTAGTGCTTGTGCCAAAACCTGTTGGATTTCTGGCTCTCTAGGGCCAACAAAGTCAATATGGCTCTTTTTAAACTTCACCCCTTCGTCTAGCTTTGGCTTCACGTCAACAATCAAATTTTCCATTACATTACAAGCGGGGCAATAGAATGAGAAGTACTCCGTAAGCTCTGGCTTTTTAGTACCACGCTCAGCAATGACCTCGTAGTGAACACCTTCTTCATATGGTGCTGCTTGCGCCATGAGCGGTAGCATCAATGCAACAGCTAAGCCTTTTAATACCTTAAACATACTCGCTTTCTCCAGTCCTTATTTCTTTAATAAATATGCAATCAATTTATCGAGTTGCTCTTGGCTTTCAATACCTTTCATCTCGATTTTGTACTTGTCATTAACAATAAAAGTTGGGACGCCTGTCAACGCTCCAGCTTTTGAAAACTTCTCTTGTGCTGTCAGCATGTTATTTTCAGCACTTATTACAGGCATACTTGTCACTGCTTGATCAAACTGTGTGGCAGAGATCCCATTTAATTCCATGAGTGTTTTAAGGTCTTTAATATCGAGTAGTCTGTTTTGTTCAACATGGATCGTGTGAAAAATTTTCTCAGCGATAAGATCTGATTTACCAGCTTGCTTAGCAATAATATACGCATAACTTAAGTTCGTTTGCGTGTCTTTAGGAATACCACCTAAAAAGTTCACATGGCTTTTCTCAAAGTACGCACCATCAGGTAAATTCTTCTCTATCGCCTTTGCAATCGGTTCAAAGCGAAAACAGTGAGGGCAGTAAAAGGAAAAGAACTCTGTCACTTTTTGATCTTTACTTTGTGCTGTTGTCAATGTCGAATAGTGTTTGCCATCAACAAAGTCTGACGCCATTGCGACAACGGGCAAAAATAGCGCAATCAGTGCAACTTTTAATTTTTTTAGCATGTTACTCTCTCTAATTTTCAAGGAAATAGGCTCAAACTTGGTTCATCAAGGGCTGCCAGTTGCTCTTTTAGTGCAAGGATCTGTTGCTCCCAGTATTTGCCTGTCGCGAACCAAGAAAAGTTCCTTTCGAATGCAGGATCTTGCCAACGCTGTGCCAACCATGCCATATAGTTGATCATTCGCATAGCGCGTAAAGGCTCAATCAGTGCCAACTCGTTAGCATCGAAAGGCATAAATTCTTCATATCCCATTAGTAGGGTGTCTAGTTGTACAAGTTTTTCATTTCGATCGCCATTTAGCATCATCCACAGATCTTGTATCGCGGGACCTTGCTGACAATCATCGAGGTCAACTAACATTAACTGATCTGCGGACCACAGTAGGTTACCCGCGTGACAATCACCATGAAGCCTGATTGTCTTTGGAACCTTATACTTCTGCGCCGCTTTGTTAATAACTTGCTCGAGAATAGTAACAAATGGAGTATGCAAATGACTAGGCACTAAGTCACTTTTTAAAAGTAATGTTTTTGCATCAAACAGGAAACGCTGTGTATCTAACATTGGCCTGTGCTCAAAAGCCTGCTGTGCAGATAAGCAATGTAAACGTCCAAGATAACGGCCTAATATTTCTAAATGCTCAAGGTTATCTAGTTCAAACTGCCGCCCACCAACACTGGGAAAAAGCGTATATCGGTAACCTTGGTAGCAGTGTAGCGTTTTACCTTGGATAGCCAAGGGTGCGACAACAGGGACTTCTGCATCTTTAGCAAGCAATGCAAACTCGTGCTCTTCAAGTATTTGGGGATCTGTCCATCGTGCTGGACGATAGAACTTCACAACGTAACGTTTGCCGTCATCGGCACCGAATTGATAAACACGATTTTCATAGCTGTTTAATGGCAGCAATCCGGTTGTCGGGTACACTTCTAGCGCCTCTATCGCGTCGAGGATCAAATCAGGTGTCAGTGCGTTAAAACTAAAATCATTCATCATATTTATTAAAAAAGCGAGGGCTTACCTCGCTCTTTACCTTAGTAATTTATCTTCCCTTAAAGAAGTTAGTCGGCTGGGCTAGCCTCTCATCAGGGTTATCTTGATTGATGAGAACAAACTCAAACTCAGTCACTGGCTTTTTCAAGTCGTACGGGTCAATAACCACAGACAACGGCACATCCATCGTGCTGCCAGCCGCTAAATGAACTTGCTGCTTACCTAACACTTGATAATTATCTAGACCAGAGATCTCAATCGAAAATTTCTGCTCAACTTGTGCTTTATTTATCACCTTAAGGGTATAAGTATTCTCGATTAGCCCTTCGATATTAACACGGTATAGCTGGTTTCTATCGCGAATAATATCAAGATCCATCGGCATACGCATCGCTATGTTAGCCACTAACGCTCCCGTAATTACGAGCAGAATCATTAAGTAACCAATTAGCTTGCCTCGTACTGTTTTGGTTTTTTCAGTAGAGACTTCTAGATTGCGCTCTGTCGTGTATGCGATTAGTCCTTTAGGATAATTCATTTTATCCATCACGCCATCACACGCATCGATACAAGCGCCACAGTTTATGCACTCATATTGCAACCCATTACGAATATCAATCCCTGTCGGGCACACTTGAACACATAAATTACAATCAATGCAGTCGCCAAGTCCGAGTGCTTTGGGGTCTTGCTTACGACTTCTAGGGCCTCGGCTTTCACCGCGCGTCGCATCATAACTCACAGTAAAAGTGTCTTTATCGAACATGGCTGATTGGAAACGTGCATATGGACAAATATGTAAGCACATAATTTCCCTCATCCAACCAGCATTGCCGTAGGTACATACTGTAAAAACGATGATACTGAGCACGGCATAGAATCCCGCTGAGAAAGCCAACAGATCAGGGATCAGCGAACGTATTGGCGTAAAGTAGCCAACAAAAGTTATCGCGGTGTATAACGAGAATAAAATCCAGCAGCCATGCTTAGCGCTTTTACGCCAAAATTTATCAAAGTCCATGGGTCTTTGATCTAGCTTTTTGCGTTGATTGGCAGTGCCTTCAAACTTTTCCTCAAACCAGATAAAAATAAAAGTCCACACTGTTTGTGGGCAAGTGTAGCCACACCAAACTCGACCGTAAAACGTAGTTACCAGAAATAGCGCAAAGGCAGCAATCATTAGAATAAAGGCGAAAATTGTCAGATCTTGTGGCCATAAAGTCATGCCAAAGATATTAAACTTTTGTTCAAAGATATCGAACAACACAGCTTGATGGCCGTTAAAGTTTAGCCAAGGTAATACCATAAACGCCAACATGCCGATAAAACCAATTCGCCTTCTCAACAACTGATGTAAGCCCGATACAGCGCGTACATAGATACGATTTCGAGGATTGAAGCGATCCGGCGTCGAGCTATTGAGTGACTTCCCTGCTGCGCCATTTGACGGTGGCTGAATTTTAACTTCTGACGGTATGTTTTTAACCTTGATTCTATCGTTCTCCATGGAAGCTCCTTAGTGCTTTGGAACGAGATGCACTTGCTACAGTGACCTTATACCATTTTATCTTGATACTAGCTCAATTAAGGGAGTATTTCAGACGCTAACTGCGTTAAAACTTTCTTATTTAGAACAGCTAAATAACAAGTTTTGTTTGGTTATCGAGACGACCCTCTCGTCCTAGAATACATTTCTTAATTAAGCAAATTGGCATTACATAATAAACGCTAAACTATTGCGATGTGCCCCATGACATTGTTTAGCAACTGCCATTATACGCCTTGAAACTCTATGATTAATAGTAAGTTGAGCTAAAACCCATCATAAATGATGAGAGATTAGTTGCGGCTTGACTGGCAAGTTTATTACACTAGGTGCAATATTTTTGTTAGCTAGATCAAGTCTGCACTAGATTATGAAAAAATTTTTAGTATTAGCCATTATAGTCGTTGCGTTATTCACTGTAGATCATCCTTTAATCAAAGAGCCCAGAGAAAGGCTTTTGGGACAAGGTGTAAACACACTCAGTGAATCTAGCAAAATCCAGCGAAGTACAGCTGCAAGAATTGCCAGGGCAAACGTCGCTAAAGCAATCACAATGACAGAAGATGAGAAAGCTTATATCAACGAGGCGCTTGCAAGTGATGAGAAAGTGCGACTTTTTCACCTCAAATACTGTAAAGAGAATGACTATAACCTGTACTTTTACGGTTCAGACCTCATTACTATTTGTGAAATAGCCAGCCAAGCAATCCAAGAAGCTGAGGGGTTATAATGGACTTTAGTCAACTCAACAAACAACGTGCAAAATCTTTCAATGATCAAAAAGCGTTAATTAAAAAACTGAGCCAAGGTAGAACGGTTATTTGCCCTCACTGCGAGTTACCAATCTCACTTACGCTAAATCAACACGCCCAACGTAGCGCCATAGCACGCTGTCAAACTGGCTGCACACTCATTGAGCTTGACCTTATGTAGAGGACTATTCAAATAGTCCACTTTTTACTGCTGCCACTTCAACCAATTCGGCATAAGACCCTGCAAATTCATCGGCAAGTTGAGCTTGCGTTACTTGAAATTCCTCTAGCGATTGCCCTATCTTTTCACAATACAAGGTGAGCTGGTGTTCACCTAAGGCAAACAACCCGAGCTGCTCAGTACTTACTTGGAGCGCCTGCTTTATGTCATCAGCCAATGGACTTGACATCAGTTGCTCATAAAATGGCGTGGCAGCCATCAAAAACCCTTCGGCCCAATTTATTTTTTCAGGCAATGGGGTGTCCGCATGCCATGGTAGAGTAAATCCTGTTTCATACACCTGTTCTGAAATCTCATGATGGAGTGCCATTAATGCAAATACCACACTTTCATCCAATGCAGGATCCGCATTCGTTAAAACTTTAAGCCACTGCTGTGCTTCAATCCCGTTAGGATCGATGCAGGTTGCGTATAAATAGCCTTGCAAAAAAGAGATATCAATTGACAGCTTACGCGTTGAGAAATAGTTTTCTAGACAGTGCTGTTGTGCAGGAGTGAATGAGAAATTGTGCATAATATTGCCTTACCAAAGACGCACCTTTTTGCGCCTTGAAAAAAGATCTAAATCTATGAGTGCACCTTGGTACACTGTTTTTTTATCAATTGTCTTAATTAAGATTGCTATTTTGAGGCGAGAACATCTTGTCAATAACCCCGTTACCGCGTCCTGCTATCGCCAAGGCACCTACATCCGTGTAGGTAAGGCAAAAATTTTGCTACTTACTTGTTCTAAATAAGAAATTTTTAACGCTGTTAGCGTCAGATTTACGCCTTCAAATTGAGCAAGTATTAAGGCTAATTGCTATTAAAGGTTTACAGGATAACGTCCATCCGCATCTGGGCGGCCAAGAAATTTCACAGCATCATGCACTTCTTTGGGCAAGCTAGCTTCAGGTTTAATATTACCGGCCACTCGAAACTGAAAGTTTGCAGCCAACGTAGCATCAGCTTGCAGTCCTAAACGATTTTCAGGATCAACAACCACTGCAATGTCACCAGATTTACAGTCAAGCTGACCACTTAAGTCACCGATGCTAAACCATCCATTCATTCCTTTCACATCGATATTTGGACTACTAATCTCACCGTTTAGCCCGTTACAATAAGGTGCGCCGCTTTGATACTTTTTGATGTTCACAATAACGCGCCCTTTGGCGTCAACAGGTAACGGTAAAGTGACCTGATCCATCGCTTGTTCAACACTAAAGCGCAACGAAGCGTTACTCACAGATACCGAGCGGTTTAGTAGACTTGAAGAAAAACTCGCTTTGCCCGAAATTTCACTTGTATCTCTTGGGTTACCAAACTTGATATTGCCAGCAAGCTCTCCAAGTATTAAAGCGGCAGGCTCAATCTCCCACTTCACTTGGTTTAGCTGAATGTTATTGAATCTTACTCCACTGACTTGACCATCCCATACTGAGCCATTGACTGCGCCCAATTGAAGATTATTCGGTAACTGCCCTTTAAAAACCTGCAACAATACGGCTGCTGGCATAGTGAAGGTACAAAAGACAATGAAAGCAAATAAGAAAATGATTAGCAGAGTTAGTGTATTTTTCATAATTATTTCTCTAAAACCAAGCGACTAACACGGACAAAACCTGGAGTATTACCTTGTGTTAAATCTAAGTTTTCTACTCTCACTCCGTGGCGATTGGTTAGCTCATCGACCCAAGCAATTAATTGATTGAACTCAACGTTATCTATCGTCAATCTTAATGCGTCACCATTTGGCTGCATTTTACTAATATCGATTTTAAAACGACTCCGCGTACTATTTACAACCTGACTAATGCTACCACTACTAGTCACTCGTGTAGGGCTATTAGCTTTTAGCTTATTAACACTTTGCCCCACCCAATTAACCAATTCGTGATTACGCTGTAATTTTAGTTCAGCATCATTAACCGCTTGGTTTAATGGTCTAAAGATCCCCATTACCAATACGAATACGACAAAGACAGCACCAGCAAAAATCAATAGCTTCTGCTCTTGTTCTTTCAGGCCTTGCCAGTAGTTGATCACCTGCTGCTTCATGCTGCACCTCCTATGCGGATTTCACCAACCACAAAGTCACCATCATTATTCAGTGCCCCCTGTTCGACGCTCACTCCTCGCTGTTCCAAAATTGATTTCACTTGACCAAAAACCTGGAACTCTTTCGCTCGCGCTCTGATCCTTAGCTCATTTCTGCGCTTGTCGTAACGTAACGTTTCTGGTGTAAAGGCCTCAACCTCATCATAGATAGCAATAAAGTGGTTGGTGAGCTCTAATAGTCCACCTTGCTCTGCACCCGATAAAGCATTTAACTCATTTTGAATTTGCTTTTTTAACAAGTGCGGGCGAACAACTTTATTTGGAAACGCCTGCTGGTAAAGCGCAACGGCTTGACCCTCTAATTGCTCAGCTTGATGACTCACCACATATAGCTGAGTCCCTTTGATGGCAATAAAGCTCACTACCGCAACACTTGCAGCTAACAAGCCACTACGCCAATCTCGCCACCACTGTGGTTGCTTTTTCTTTGCAGCAAAGCACCCTTGACGTAAATTAAAGTCAATCGTGGGCAGTGTTTTTGCAAAAATTGCCAGTGGCAGGTCATATTCTTGTTGCTGTGCCGAAAGCACGACATCATTTGAGAAGCCGGTCGCAGGGCTAAAATGCGCGACCTGTTCAGTGCCGGCTATATTGAGATAGTCATTAACCCAGTTTATTTCTGCTGCACCAACTTGCCAGTCACTGTGCTTAAATAACCACTGTGCTCCTAACTGCACAGCACTTTGCATCCCCTCCTTTAGCGGGAGGCACAGCGCATCAGGAATTGCTTTATAAACAGTGATCCCCGCATCTTCGCAGATATTGAACCAATCCTGAAGCCACTCACTGTCACAGATTGCCACGTCAATCGTGTGCACATCGCCTTTCATTCCGGGCTTGCCGATTGCAACAAATAAGTCATCAATGTCTGTTGCGACCTGCTCTTCCAACATAAAGGGAATTGCTTGCTCTAATTTTCTATTCCATTTTGCTGGCAGTTCAAGCGTTCGCAATTGTACTGCCGTTGCTGGCAGTAGTAACACCACATTTCTTGTTTGCGCTTTCTCAGCAAGATTGCTGAGTTGCTCACTCCCTTCCAGCTCACCACTGGCAATAATTTGCTGCTGCTCGGTTGACCAAACCATCCAGTTTATTATCGCTTGGTGTGACTGATCCACTCGGATCAATAATTGTTCTGTCACTCTACGCCTCCAAATTTGCGAGCAAGCACGTACGCTTTACCATCTTTTGTTTCTATAATTGATGTGAGAGAAAAGCGCCGCTCATCAAACACAGCTGTTGCTCGCAACTGAAAATAGTTGCTGTTAATCGTAAATATTTTGGAAGTCTTGTTAGGCTCTTTGACCCCTTGATTTGCGACTTCCGTGTAAAACTCGTTCAGATCTGTAAACCCTTTTTTGGGTCTCGCAGAGATAATGGCTTCTGCACCTGACTTTGATAAACCTGGAATTAAGGCACTCAATAAAAGCGCTTGCTCTGGCAACACTGTATTGACGTTAACCGCCAACTCTTCACTGCCTGGGATAACACAAACATATGGCTTTATCTTTTCCATGACTAATGGGTTAAAGCCTTTAATCACTCGAAGTTCACTCACTGATGCCAACAAGTTGTTTGCAGCCAAATAAGGAGTTTGATTTGACATATATTCATCTTCTTCAGCGCCAGAGCGATATGTAATACTGTCCTCATCAAGCCAATCGTAAACACTGTCAGCTAGCGTTTCCTCACTTTCCGTACTCGGCAGGTCTTCGATATTTTTTAACAGTTCGAGTAGCGCGCCATGAGCGACGTTGGTGCTCTTAGCACCAACTTGCTGGCTGCGCTGATTGCCATCATTTACCTGTGCTTTGGCTCTTAATGCGTTAAGATTTAAACAAGCTTGTAAATCCGTTACTTTGCCACTTAATGTGCCATGATCAACTGGGTATGGAACTTCTTCTCGCGCCCAAGGCTGATCTAAATTGACCGAATCTGGGTCATCTTTTTTAGCTTTAATTAGCGCCCTTTTTACAAGCTCTTCCGCTCCATAGCTGTACCACTTTGCTTGCTGTTGTGTCTGAATGTTTGAGGCCTTTTGTACCTGAACCATCAAACTGGTAGCCATTTCTGCTGCTATCGTGGCAGCCAATGCGACAATAAATAGCACGATGACTAGCGCTGCCCCCTGCTGCTTCATGGGTTTTGCTCCTTATCATCAGCCTTTCCACTACCTGGAGTTAGAAACAACCGGCTGATAGGTTCAGAATCTTTTCTTTGTAACGTAACCTTAACCGCTTTGGGGAGTGATTTTGACTTCCAATCAGTTTGCCATTTTAATTTATCATCAAGAAACTCAAATTTAAGTTCTTCTACATCCTCTAAAATAACCTGAGCTCGAGGCTCTGTACCATCAAGCTGATCAACATACACGCGGTAAATACGTTCTAAGTTGTCATCGACTACACGATAACCTACAGCTTGCAGTTCAGAGCGAGGCAATAAACTAATTGGGTTAGTCCAGCCATCACGAACAAACGCAATACCATCGTATTGACTCTCTAACTCATAGCGACCATGAATAATGTAAGTCGGACTAAAGTCACCAGCTTCATTGCGAACTTCGCGCTTAGTGATCTGATTAAAATCCTGATCCATTAAACGMAAAGTCGTTTGAAGCCCTTCTATTTCTTTAATCGTCTCTTCTGACGCAGCCTGCGCTTTTAATGTTGAATCTAAGATTTGATGCGTGGCAGTTACCACTACTGCCAATATAGCGAGTGCTAATAACACCTCAATGAGTGTGAAGCCGCGATGTTTATCTATTTTCACTACTTACCTCGGTACATAAATGTCGTGATGTCATACACCGAGTTTTTAAGTTCAGGTTCGCGAAAGACGTGAACGGTCAGTTTCACAAAGTTTGGATCTGCTGTCTTTTGGATTTGCTGCTGCCAATACCAAGTTACCCCAGCCATTTCCTCTTCGCCTTTATTTCCGCTCTTTCCGTGCCAGTTTTCCCCTTGAGCACGTAAGAAAACTAAGCGATTTTCAGCAACCCATGACGCATAAGTCTGCTCCTCAAGTGAGCTGATATGAGTGATATGTTCACTGGTTGCTTGCATCGCAGCAATACCTGCTACAGCACAAATACTTAATGCAACCATGACTTCGAGTAAGGTAAAGCCTAAGCTCTTATGACTACTCATAGCTGCGGCTCCCGCTTAAGCGCAACAGGTGCCATAAACTCCCCTTCAATGAAAAATATAGGTTCTTGAAGCGCTTTGTCTTCAATACTGAGCCTAAACGCGCTCACTTCACCAGAGGATAAAATCAGTACCTGGGGAATTTTAAGCTTTTTCAATTCAAGGAAATTATCATCATCGCCACCTCCCATTAGCTCTCGCCAATTCGCTTGCTCAAGCAAGTTATCCTGTGACCAAGGAAGATCTTCTAAGATCAATTCAACCTTGTACTGCTCTGGAAATTCAACAGCTTTGAAAATATCGTCAGCTTCAAAAGGACGCCATTTCTCACTGTCAAATACCAAAAACTCTAATTTTTCTTTATCTAGATGGAAGCCAAGCTCCACCTGATTGAGCACTGCAAATTCAGAAGCAAGATTCACTGTCCCCTGCAGGCGAAGCGCCATTTGTTCAAGCTCTTCTTCGTTACTATCACTAACCGTGTAAGTAATTAAGTTAACGGAAAAGGCAATGATCACTAAAACAACGAGGACTTCGAGTAAACTGAAGCCCTTGAGTTTACTACCCACTTTGCCACGCAGAGGATACTTCATCGCTTAACGTTCGTCTTCTGAGTCCCAGTTACCGATATCATCATCGGTGCCCACTTCTCCATCAGGTCCCATCGAGAAAATGTCGATTTGGTTCATTTCACCAGGACTAACTAACTGATAAGGATTTCCCCACGGATCTTCTGGCAGCTTAGAAATAAAACCACCTTCAGGGAAGCGCTTTGGCACAGGATCGATATTTGTTTGAGTTACAAGCGCCTCTAAGCCTTGTTCTGTCGTCGGATAGCGCTTGTTTTTTAACTTATACATTTTCATCGCATCTTCGATTTGACGAATATCTAAGCGTGCTTTCTCTTTTGCTGCTTCTTCTTGTTGCCCCATCACATTTGGTGCAACGATAGATAAAATCATACCAATGATCACTAGTACTACCATCACTTCTAGTAGTGAGAAACCTGATTGCTTTTTCACAATGTTTACCTCAATGCTGTTATTAACGGCCAAATACAACAAGTACAAGGCCTTTCCTTTTTGACTATAATCCTACGGCTTTGTTCATCGCCATTATTGGCTGAAGTATTGCCATAACAATAAACAGTACAATAATCGCCATTGTCGCTATCATTGCAGGTTCTAGCAATTTCAGCGAGACATTTACCATACTTTCAAACTCTTGCTCTTGGTTATTAGCTGCACGCTCAAGCATTTGCTCCAACTCACCTGATTTTTCTCCGCTGGCTATCATATGTAACATCATTGGCGGGAACATCTTGGTTTGTTGAAGTGAAGCTCTAAGGCTTGCCCCCTCGCTCACCCGAGTGGCAGCCTCAGCGACTGAAGCCTTTATTTTTTCGTTTTCGAGTACTTGCCCTGAAATTTTCATTCCCTCAAGCAGCGGAACCGAACTTGATGACAATATACTAAGGGTACGAGCAAAGCGCGCAGTATTAACACTACGAGTTACCTTGCCTAGCCCCGGTAAGCTCAGCAATTTGCTGTCGTACCAAAAACGAAATTTAGGTTTTTGAAGTGCTTTTTTAAATATATAGGTACCAATGACACACACAGCTAACGTGATCATCCAGTAGTTTTGCACAAAATTACTTGCTGCCATTACCCACTCAGTTGTCCATGGCAACGCTTGCTTTGACTTTTCAAACGTTTTCAAAATTTTTGGTACTACGGTACCGAGCAATATAGAGACAATCGCAATGGCAAATACAACCAAAATAATTGGATATACCATGGCCTGAGTAATTTGACTGCGCATATGTTGGCGCTGCTCTGTATAATCAGCCAAGCGGTTCAGTACTTCATCCAAGTGGCCTGATTTTTCACCTGCCGCGACCATTGAGCGATATAAGTGATCAAACACATGCGGAAATTCTGACATACCATCAGCAAGCGTATAACCTTCGACCACTTTGGAGCGTACCGCCATCAGCATACGCTTTAATCTTGGCTTTTCACATTGCTCTGCTACCGCCATAACCGCCGCCTCTACTGGCAACGAAGACTGTATTAGGGTAGCAAGTTGACGGGTGATCAACGCAATATCTGAAACCGAAGGGCGGTACCCTTTAAATAGCGAAAATCCAGCGTTACTTTGACTCTTTTCTTTCTCAGCAGCCGGTAGCACTTCAAGCGGCATTAACGCCTTTTCTCTTAGCATCTGCCGAACTTGCTTTGCGGTATCAGCTTCTAAAATTCCTTTTTTTTCTTTACCTTTACCATCTAAGGCGCGATATTCAAAAGCTGCCATTAGCCTTCCTCACGCGTTACACGCAATACTTCTTCCAAGGTTGTTTGGCCTGCAAGTACTCGCGAGCAACCATCTTGCCTAATGCTTGGCGTACGTTTACGGATATACTTTTCGACGGCTTGTTCACCTTTGCCGTTGTGAATAAGCTCACGGATTGCTTCGTCCACTATTAGTAGTTCATGGATACCAGTTCGACCCTTATAGCCGTTGTAATTACATTCCTCACACCCTACAGCACGATATATTTGTGTATTACTGTCTTTGGCTACACCCAGTAACTCACATTCACGTTCATCGGCTAAATGTGCTTCTTTACAATTAGAACAAAGTGTTCTGACCAAACGCTGCGACAACACCCCTAACAGTGACGAACTTAACAGGAATGGTTCCACTCCCATGTCTTCCATACGAGTGATGGCACCTGCGGCAGTGTTCGTGTGTAGGGTTGATAACACCAAGTGACCAGTTAGTGAGGCTTGCACGCCGATTTGTGCAGTTTCTAAATCTCGGATCTCACCAACCATAACAACATCAGGGTCTTGACGCAGGATTGCACGCAACCCTCGAGCAAATGTCATATCTACTTTAGGGTTAACTTGAGTTTGGCCTATGCCGGGGATCTCGTATTCAATGGGATCTTCAACCGTTAAGATATTACGATCTCTGGAGTTGATTTGCGTCATACCTGCATACAAAGTGGTACTTTTACCAGAACCTGTCGGGCCTGTAACCAAGATGATGCCATGAGGTTTTGCGATAATCTCAGCAAAAGCATCTCGATTAGCTTGAGTCATACCAAGGTCTTCCAGGTCTAACCTTGCGTTGTTTTTGTCAAGTAAACGTAATACGACTCGCTCACCAAAGCTCGAAGGCATGGTTGATACCCTAACATCCACAGCTCGACCTGCGATCCTAAGGCTGATCCTACCATCTTGCGGTACACGCTTCTCAGCAATATCTAACTTTGCCATTACTTTGATACGCGATACTAGTAGCGAAGACAACTTACGGTTAGGTTTTAAAACCTCTTTTAACACACCGTCAACCCTAAAGCGGATCACTAACTCTTGTTCAAACGTTTCGATGTGTATATCCGACGCACCTTCTTTAATCGCCTCGCTCAGCATCGCATTGATTAGCTTAATGATTGGTGCATCATCATCTGCGGCGAGCAAATCTTCGGTTTGTGGAAGCTCTTCAGCCAACGAAAATAGATCCATTTCGTTGCCAATGTCTTCCATCATCTGCTGAGTCTCAGAGCTATCTCGTTGATAGGCAGCTTCTAGCATGTGCTCAAACCGAGCTTCATCTAGCTCCTCAAGATAAAGTGCTTTAGCTGCGACGCGGCGAACTTCCATCAAGGTTTCTAAGTCAAGCGTGCCTTTGTGAATTAACTTGACCTGATCGCCATCTGGACTGAGTAACACACCTTTTCGACGTGCATAAGAAAATGGCAAACGAAGTGCTACCGTAGAAGTATCTGCTACCGCAACAATATCATCAGATGCTGAGCTGGCATTTTGTAACTGCGCCGCCATTTCCTCAGCTTCAGCATCTAAACTCGGCGCGACTTCTTCGTTAATCATCTTCACGCTCTTTACGGTTTTGCTCTTTTAAAAACTCTTCATACGTCGGTGGCAACGTCAGCTTGTCATCCCACTTGGGTAGTATTGGCGTATCCTCAAACGGCATAAGCTCAATTCCCTCTTCCCTGTGTTTATGCTGTTCACCACGAATGAAGTTGTATTTAGAATGACTGATTTCATTCATGCTACGACTATCACGAATGATAGTTGGGCGAATGAACACCAATAGGTTACGCTTTTCTTTTTTGGTACCTGTCGATCTGAATAAGTGTCCAAGAATTGGTATATCACCGAGTAACGGAACTTTAGAAACACTCTCTTGTACCGTTTCATCAATCAGACCACCAAGAATAACCATGCCACCATCATCAGCAATAACGGTTGTATTAATAGCCCGTTTCGCTACTCTAATGTCGACAGAAGTGGCACCTTTAACACTAGAAACTTCTTGTTCAATGGTCAGCTGAACAGCACTTCCGTCATTGATCTGTG
Organism: Pseudoalteromonas sp. J010; assembly: GCF_003934235.1. Lineage (NCBI taxonomy): Bacteria > Pseudomonadati > Pseudomonadota > Gammaproteobacteria > Alteromonadales > Pseudoalteromonadaceae > Pseudoalteromonas > Pseudoalteromonas sp. J010. Next base: position 19,047 of record NZ_RDBW01000035.1, read on the forward strand.
GCGTTACTTTTAACTTGATACCCACTTCTTGACGGTCCACCGTTTGGAATGGGTTAGAATTATTATCATTAGCAGTCGAGCCTGTTACGATTGGCACTTCTTCACCGACAATCATAGAGGCTTCTTCGTTATCCATCGTTGTTACCGATGGCGTTGCCAAAATATTTGAATTGGTGTCTGTGGTGACGGCTTGAATAATCGCACCCCAATCGTTTTTCACGATACCTGCTGCTAGACCATTGATGTTTTTAAGCAACCCAGCTAACCCGCTGTAATCTCCACGCTCAGTGGTTGTTGTATTAGACACATCATTATCATCAGTTCCTATGATGGTTCCTTTAATCTCTTTATCTCGTGCTTGTTCTGCTGCCACGGCCAAAGAACCAACAGGGACTGTGGTACCATCATTAAATTGCAGCATGCCACCTTTTTCAGAGATCCACTGCAAACCTAAATTAATACCATCAGCTTCAGATACCTCTACAACAATTGCCTCAACGAGTACTTGAGCCCGACGAATATCAAGTTTTTTAATCACTTGGCTGAGCGAGCGCATTGTGTCAGGTTGTGCAGTGATCACCAATGAATTCGAGTCTTCGTGGGCTTCTATGCTGGTATCTTGTTTTTTAGTGTTTAGCTTTCTAGCTGTTTGACCACCTGCTTGCTCTTCCTCGATTGACTTGCTGACCCCTTGCAGTACCTTCACTAAGTCTTCAGCTTTTGCATAATTCAGATAGAAAACCTGAGTATTGCCTTGTGATTGCAGCTCGTCATCTAAGCGTTTGATCAGTTCTGCTGCTCGGCTACGAGCTTGAGACTCTCCGCTCACAATGACGCTGTTGGTACGGGTGTCTGATACAATCTTGGGGATCAAAAAATCAGGCATGCCGCCTTTACCCGAGTCTTGGAAGATTTTCTCTACCACTTTTACCACATCGTCTGCGGTCGCATGCTTTAGCTTTACAATATCTACTCGTTTATCACCGGCTTGGTCTACCGTTTTGATGATATCAACAAGGCGATTTACAGATGAAGCATGCCCTGTCAGCATCATCACATTGGCGGAGTTAAGGTTAGTCACGTGACCGCCATCTTTTTGGTCACTGAATTGACGGATAAGAGGGCCGAGCTCCTGTACGCTCACGTTTTTCACACGCACCACGCGCGTAACCATCACATCGCCATTTCCGCGTTCTTCACCTGATACCAGTGGCACATTTGACTTCTTACCATCGGAGCTACGAACAACTTTAAGCACACCAGTATCCATTTCAATAACGGAATAGCCGTACACTTCGAGCACATTTAGGAAAAACTGATAATATAGCTTTTCATCCATCAACTCATAGCTGCGCACATTAATGTTACCGCGCACATTAGGATCGATAATGATGGTTTTGTTTAGCTTATCACTAACGATATTAATGAACTCATTGATATCTGTGCCTTTGAAGTTCGCTGCATATTCAACCGCAGAAACAGAAAGTGAAATACCAGCAGCAATTAAGAGTGTTGCATACTTAGCTAACCCTTTTTTGGTTTTTGTGAGGTGTAGCTTTTTACCCATTATTCTAAAACTCCAAAATTAATAACTTTACAGGCTAAACTGCACATCCATCACTTGACCGTCTCGCTCGATCGTGATGTTCGCATCTGTACTGGTTCTCAGCTCGTTAATTGCTGACATAGCCTGTTTCATATCCGTGAGTTGAAACCCGTTAATAGCGATTGCTAAATCATTCGCTTGTAGTCCTACCTGTTTGAATAGTTCAGGATCTTTGCCGGGTGAAAGGCGGTACCCGATTAACTCACCACTGCGTCGCTCGGGTGAAATTTTTATATAGTCAAATAGCTTTCCAGGATCGCTGAGTAGCTCTTGACGACGATTTGCTAATTCATTGCGGGTCGGGGTAGGCGAAGTGGTATTATTTACTATTTGTTTGGTTCTCGTGGGCATTGCCACAGTACGGCTAAATTCTAATCCGTCTAACATCAAAGTTTCAAAGCGGCCGCTTACATCCAAAATCACACGATCTGGAAGCACACGCGCCAACTTTGCTCGAGTCCCCTTAATCGCAGCATTTACTGAGTACGTTTCTTGGCGACCTTGTGACTCAATAATCGCCAGTCCTGCACCATCATCTTGGCTGACAGCAACAATCCCAGTTAATCTCACATTTAATGTCGTTTCGGGCGCATCTGAGACAATCGGTTCCGGTTTAACTTCAGCTACTGAATTGGCTTTTCCAAATAAGTTTTGTGCTACGATCCCTTGACTAGTAACGCTTTTACCAGATTGGCTATATAACTGTGAAGCTGGCAGTAAAGGTTGTGTTTGTGGCACAGGCCATAACAACCAAAACAGTTGCGAGAAGAGAAACGCAACATAAACAACCGACAGGACAACAATAATGCGACTCAATTTTGCATGGGGCAAACCAAGCCAGAGCTTCTGAAGCTGTTGTATCTGTAATTCCATATAATACTTTCTTATTCTATTTAACGCCCCAGTGTACCGCCTTGATATTTTTTCAACAAGCGCGCAATTGTTAAACTTTTTATTTAATTAGGTACACCGTAAGCCAATTAACTGAATCTAAACTTAACGTTAGAACATAGACACCCATATTCGTTCACTTTTTAGGTAAAATGCGATTAACTCACAAGTTTAGTGCCTGCCGTTCACTTTGTTTGCATAGCGAATTATGCTAAATTTACTAGGTTAAATTTCACTCTTGCAAATAGTTAACGAATTGTGACAAAACTCCAACAGGAAAACAACCAATCTGAACAGAAAGTTCGAATTGATAAATGGTTATGGGCTGCCCGCTTCTATAAAACCAGAGCACTTGCGCGTGATATGGTTCAAGGTGGCAAAGTACACTATAACGGTCAACGATGTAAACCTAGTAAAACGGTTGAAGTCGGTGCGGTTATCAAGTTGGCTCAAGGTTATGAAGAAAAAGAAGTAACCATACTCAAAATTATGGAGAAGCGCCAGGCTGCTCCTATCGCTCAAACGCTTTACGAAGAATCTGAAGCGAGTATTGAGAAACGAACTCAAAACGCGTTGGCGCGCCAAAATAATAGTTTGTTTGCGCCACGTCCAGCAACTAAGCCGGATAAGAAACAACGCCGTGAATTACTTAAACTGAAATCAAACTAGGATTTTCATTGATGCAGACTGATTTACTCCATCGTTATATTTTTGACAAACTTGACGTGCGCGGAGAGCTTGTACAAATAGAACAAACTTTTACTGACATTATCAGTGGTCATAATTACCCGGAGCCAGTACAACATCTGCTTGGTGAGCTATTAGTTGCAACCAGCTTGCTGACTGCCACACTAAAGTTTGAAGGTGATATTGCCGTCCAATTACAAGGTGATGGACCGGTGAAGTACGCAGTGATCAACGGAAACCACAAGCAACAAATGCGTGGTATCGCCAGGCTGCAATCAGAAATTAAAGGGGGATCTATCCCTGAGATGATTGGTAAAGGCTATATGGTTATTACCATTACCCCTATCAAAGGCGAGCGCTATCAAGGTATTGTACCGCTCTCAAAGGATACCCTTGCAGAATGTCTTGAAGATTACTTTGAACAATCTGAACAGTTAAAAACACGCTTATGGTTTGCAACAAGTGTAACGGACGAAAAAGTAAAAGCTGCGGGCTTGTTCTTACAAGTTTTACCTGTAAATAAAGAAAAGTCGATTGCTGACTTCCAACACCTTGAGGCATTGAGTAATACAATAAAGCAAGAGGAAATGCTGGATCTTGATGCTAACACTGTATTAACACGCCTGTATCACGAAGATAACCCACAGCTATTTGAGCCGCAAACTATCTCGTTTGTGTGTGGTTGTAGCCGTGAGAAAACCGAAAACGCGCTAGTAAATGTTGGGCAAGCAGCCTTACTTGAAGACTTACAAAAGCAGGGTGAAATCAACATCAGCTGCCATTACTGCTTAAAGAACTATGTTTTTAGCGAACAAGATGTGAAGTCACTATTTAATTAAATTTATAGTAGGACTTTATTGTAGAATGAAACCGCCATTTTTGGCGGTTTTTTTGTCGCCCCATGGTGATACCGGTGTCATAAAACTGGCAAAAGTTATGACACCGGTATCATTGAAATTATTCAAGTTTTTTGACGTTTTTATGTAATTTTAAGGCCTCCAAAGGCTCGAATATCTCAATTTCATCTGTTACTATAAATTTAGCTAAGGGCAAGAGTACCCCAGAGCTATCCCGTTCAACTCTCACATTTTAGGTATAAACATGACTTCAAGCGCTACTCGTTTTGTCGATCTAACCGCAGCTGAACTTGTCGAACACGCTATCCGTCGTGGCGAGGGCACTTTAGCCGCAAATGGAGCTTTTGTTGCAAAAACAGGTCGTCGTACAGGACGTTCACCTAATGACCGTTTCATCGTACAAGAATCAAGCACAGAAAATGATATTCAGTGGGGAAATGTAAATCGCCCATTCGATAGTGCTAAATTTGATGCGCTGTGGACTCGCGTTGAAGCGCACGTTCTTGAAAATGACCACTTCGTCTCTCACTTAGAAGTGGGTGCAGATCCAGAGCACTATTTACCAGTGGTGGTTACTACTGAAACTGCTTGGCATCACATCTTCGCAAAGAACATGTTTATTGAACCTACTTCATATAACAAAGCTGATTTACCTGAATGGCAGGTGATGAATGTACCTTCTTTTGTTTGTGATCCAGAACGTGATGGTACAAACAGTGATGGTACCGTTATCATCAACTTTGCTCAGCGCAAAGTACTTATCGCGGGTATGCATTATGCCGGTGAAATGAAAAAGTCGATGTTCTCAGTACAGAACTTCCTTCTTCCTGCGAAAGGCGTATTGCCTATGCACTGTAGTGCGAACGTTGGTGAAGCTGGCGACACCACCTTGTTCTTTGGATTATCGGGAACCGGTAAAACAACACTGTCGGCAGATCCCAAGCGTTTCCTTATCGGTGATGACGAGCACGGCTGGGCGCCAGGCAGCGTATTTAATATTGAAGGTGGCTGCTACGCTAAGTGTATTGACCTTTCACAGAAAAATGAGCCTGTGATCTGGAATGCAATTAAGTTTGGTACTATTTTAGAAAATGTTGTACTTGATGAAAACAAAGTACCAAATTTTGCGGATACCAGCCTCACCCAAAATACTCGTGCAGCCTATCCACTAGAGCACGTTGAAAAACGCAAAGTGGAAAACCGCGCGGGCGAGCCTCGTGCAGTTGTATTCTTAACCTGTGATGTGAGCGGTGTACTTCCTCCAGTTTCAATCCTAAGCGAAGAAGCGGCTGCTTACCACTTCCTTAGTGGTTACACGGCGAAAGTAGGCTCAACTGAGATTGGTTCAACCTCTGATATCGAATCAACTTTCTCAACTTGTTTTGGTGCTCCTTTCTTCCCGCGTCCAGCAGGCGTGTACGCTGAGCTACTAATGAAACGCGTGCGTGAGTTTGGCGCTAAAGTTTACCTAGTAAACACAGGTTGGACTGGTGGTCCGTACGGTATTGGTAAACGCTTCGACATTCCGACTACTCGTGCAGTTATTGATGCCATTGTGAACAACACATTAGAAGGTGTTGAAACACAACATATTGAAGCATTAAATCTAGATGTGCCAGTTGCTGTTGAAGGCGTAGATAGCAAACTATTAAATCCTGTGAACACTTGGCAAGATCAGACTAAGTATGCTGAATATGCAGCTAAGCTCGCAGCTGATTTTAAAGAGAACTTTGCTAAATACGATGTTTCTGAGGCAATCAAAGCAGCAGGGCCTCGTGGCTAAACACGATAGATAAAGATTCCTTTATCAAAAGCGCCCCTCGTTGGGCGTTTTTTTATTGTCTCATTTTTGAAAAATCGCGCGCCAGATCATTTTTTTCAACGTCAGCACAAACTGTGTGAACGTAATTGGAATAATAGTGACTAGTGCAATCCCTTTGTCAAAGTTTGGGTTAACACGACAATAAAGCGCAATTTCTGCTTTTTGACTTTCTCGAAAGCGCGCAATCTCCGCGTTACTATAGTTAGTTTTACGCCCCACGGCTTTTAGGCAGCGCAAGCCATTTTCCTTACTAATTAAGCCTTCAGAGTTAATCTCATTGTATAGCTCAGCAATGGCTCCATCGGGAGGCCCTTGGTTGGGGTAAACCTGTGCGATGTTTTTCGCCATGGCTCTAAACATCGCAGGGCTTAACATGGTGTCCGCGTATAATACTCGGCGTAACGGGTTGCGAAGATAGTACTTAAGCACTTCAGACAATGAAAACGCAAAAGTGCTATTTTGGCCTCTATGTTCCGGTAAAAATGCAGCTGACGCCCCTACTAAGCAAAAATGATGGTGACTATCGGTAAATGTTAAAAGGCAATAGCCTACGATATTGTGATCAATAAAAAATAATCTCAGCCTACGCTTTACTTTGGCATCTTGTTCAAAATAATATTCAAAGTAGGCGTCGACATCAATGTCAGCAAAACTCTTAGCAATAATATGCTTTAATTGACAAACTTTCTTATCATCAAGTGCGCTTTCTCGATATGTCAGATCAGTATGTGTAAGCTTGAATGAATGACGCAGCATTAGTTATCTACACCCTGTGTCGCCATTTGAATGCTGGCAATATTATCTCTTGCAAAGACCACTGTTCGACCTTTTGAGTGTTCAAACAAAAAAAGGTACCGCCCCGATTCGAAAATAATCTGCATGTTTTGGAAGTGATACTGTTGAAGTTGGCCAACGTGAACCGGGTTAATTAAATCAATATTATATGGTGCCATCGCGCCCTGCTTGATACTTTGCGCGTTCCATTTACCCACGACACCTGCGTATATGTTTGGATAAATGAGAGTCGCTATAACGACCAAAGAATAAAAAGGGTTAAAACAGTAAAACAGACGATTGCTAAGCAACCAGCTTTTCCAGCCTTTAGGCGCGTTAGCATCACTCAGTTTTATGTTTATTTTACTGATAAAGTAAACGCCACCGCCGCCTACCATAATAGCCCCTAAAGAGGCTAAGAGAATGCTTGGCTCGGCTAAGAATGCCATTACAAAATCACTTAATTCCATATATTTGATGATCTCTATTGAGAAAACATCAAATAGACTCCAGAGGTAGGTAAATCCGGATAGGTTGAGTGTAAGGTAACCTAAAGTCATGAGTAATGCAGGCTGCTGGTAAATAAACTGCGTGCACTTATCCTTTGTGATTGCAAACCAAGCAAAATATTCCGCGTCGTTATCTACTTTTTTCATGCGAATGCTCCAAACGAGTCATCTTGACGATACTGCCTAAATTCGCATCAGGGATCGCAACTGCTTTTTTCGTTTCGGGGTGATAAATAAAAGTATATCGTGAGGTTGATAACAAAATCACAGCCGAAGGAATAGTCATTACAGATTGGCCAAACCAGTCAATCGGGTAACTTAAATAAACGTCAACGTTACCCTGTTGTAAACTTTTCACTTCTTTCACAGCGCTACTTGCAGCGAAATCAGCTGCATAAGCAGATAACACAAGCGTCGATATTGAAACACTAAGTACCGGAAATTTATAAAGTGGTTGATTCACGATATAACTCAATTTACCTAAGCCCAGAAATCGGATCGCAACCAGCTTTTTATCTTGTTTAATTAGCGTAAGCAGGCTCAAACTAACTAGTAGCAATGCTGGGACAAATAGAAAATTAGTCATGATCACCGTTAAGAAATCACTGATCCCTATATGCTTCAAAGCTGAAAAACCAAACGCATTAAGCAAACAGGCAAGATAATACAAACCAATACCACTAATGGCTAAATACAGCAAGAATGGGATCAGAGATGGGTGAAGCTGGGCAAACTTTTTCGCTGCAACGACACGTCGCAAAACAGGGATCAATCGTGTGCTGGATACTACTATAGCCACAAATTACTTTCCTTACGATCTACTGGAGGCACAGTTTTGAAAACTGAAGCCAAACAGTATTCGAGCTAACCTGAAGGTATATCATATAAGGTATTAATTATTATTTTCTTCTAGCTTACCACGGTAGGCTGGCAAAGAAACCTCAGCGATCAGCCCCCCGCCATCACGATTGCGTAGTTTCACCTTACCACCATGCGTAGTCACGATCCGCTTGATAATCGCAAGTCCTAGACCACTTCCCTCACTGCCTCTTGCTTGATCCCCCTGCTTAAAGGGCTCAAATACAGACTCGAGTTCAGACTCTGGGATCCCAGGTCCTCTATCCATTACTTTAACAATCACAGCACGATGCTTTGGACTATATTCGGTTGTAACTTCAATATCTTTATCTGAGTAGCGGATGGCATTTTCAATCATGTTAGTAAATACTCGCTTCAAGGCAACAGCATTCATCATAACTGACGGCAAATATTGCTCAGCTTGTAAACGGATTGGGCGCTGATGCTGCTGCTCAGCATGCACAACTTCCTCAATCACGGTGTTAATGTCATCGGCCGACATCTCAGCGCCATTGTGGTGACGTAGATATTCGATAAACTGATCGATAATCGCATTCATATCTTCGATGTCATCAATGATACCTTCGCGCAGGTAGTCTTCTTCGTCCGACATCATTTCTGTGGCTAGGCGAATTCGAGTTAAGGGCGTTCTTAAATCATGAGATACGCCTGCCATAAGAAGCCTTCTATCACTTTCTAACTCTGCGATACCTTTGGACATTTTGTTGAACGCACGAGTTACCTCAATGACTTCTGTAGAACCTTCTTCAACTAGTCGTGTAGAGAAATCTCCGACACCAACTCGACTGGCTGCAATTTGTAGGGACTTTAATGGCTTATTTAGATGACGAGCAAAGAGCCAACCACCTAAAACACTCAAAAAGCCGATGCTGGATAAGTAAAAAACAAGAAATTCCATTTTAGTTTCACTCAGACCGCTTAGTGGAACTCTCACCCAATAACCGGGGGCTTGAGGTGCTTCTACCCAATAAACCACCGGATCTCCTTGGCTTATCCTCACACGTGCAGAGCCATTTAACTGCTCAGACATACTACGTGAAAGCAAAGTGTACTCTTTTGCCTGACCAAGCCCGTTGGCATATGCTTGGCGCTGTGTCATTACTTCAATCCCCGTTATCTCAAAAAATTTTTGAGATAACTCACTGCCGACCTCAACTCCCTCTTCCCAATCAATGAAGACCGTTTTGACTTGCTTGGCTAACATTAAATTGACTTGTTCAAATGTCGGTTTAAACACATAAAGGGTGACAGTAATATATGACACAACCTGATTTATCAGCAGCAAAGCACCAACAAAGAAAACGGTTTGCCCAAAAGCACTTCTTGGTAACATCGCAGCTACTTCACGCCGTCAGGCACAAACACGTAACCTAGACCCCATACGGTCTGGATATAACGCGGATTTGACGCATCATCTTCAATCATCCGACGCAGTCGAGAGACCTGAACATCTATACTACGCTCTAGCGCACTATAATCTCGGCCTCTGGCAAGATTCATTAACTTATCACGGCTTAAAGGCTCTCTTGGGTGGCTAACTAGTGCCTTCAATACTGCAAATTCACCAGAGGTCAGTGAAATTGTATTTTCTCCATGCTGCATTTCTCGAGTAGCTAGATTAAGCGTAAAATCACCAAAACTAACCTCGTTTTCCTCAGCAGCAGGAGCCCCCGGCACTTCTTTCGCACGACGGCGCAAAATAGCTTTAATACGGGCAAGCAACTCTCTGGGATTGAATGGTTTCGGAATATAATCATCGGCACCAAGCTCAAGACCAATAATCCGATCCACTTCATCACCCTTGGCCGTCAACATCACGATCGGGATTTCGTTTTCTTTTTGCCTCAAACGGCGACATATAGATAAACCATCTTCTCCCGGAAGCATCAAATCTAATACCATCAGGTGGAAGTTTTCTCGCTCTAGCAATCTATCCATTTGCTCTGAGTTAGCAGCACTTCGTACAATAAACCCTTGCTCAACTAAATAACGCTCCAATAAACTACGTAAGCGCATATCATCGTCAACGACGAGAACTTTGGTGGTTTCATTTCCCATTTTTATTTCTTCTATTTATCAATTTACTAACGTTTACCGAGTTGCGGTATTGCGCACGCAACTTCTATTCCTGTTCATTCAACGCTCATCGTAAATCTGGACTATGTATTATTATGCTTAAATATAATTGAATTTAGTGCTTTGTGACACCATACATTGATACTAGATTGTTACCGAACATTACAACGCTTTAACTCAACAGACCTAAGCTACATGAAAACGAATTTAATCACACCCGAGGGATACCGCAAACTACAGCAAGAACATGACCATCTGTGGTTTGAAAAACGTCCAGAAATTACCAAAATAGTTAATTGGGCCGCAAGCTTAGGCGATCGCTCAGAAAATGCTGACTACACGTTCAATAAACGCCTACTGAGACAAATTGACAGGCGAGTACGCTTTTTGCGCAAGCGCTTACCTGAACTTAAAGTCGTGGAGTATAGCCCTGAACAAAACGGCAAAGTCTATTTTGGTGCATGGGTAGAAGTAGAGAGCGAAGACGGAGAAACGCGCGTATTTCGTGTTGTAGGGCCTGATGAAATATACGAACGTAATGACTATATTTCCATCGATGCGCCTATGGCTCGCGCTTTATTAGGTAAACAAGTAGATGATGAAATCATGGTCAAGACAGCCCACAGTCAGAGACTTTGGTTTATCAACCAAATCGAATATCGTAATAACACGGAACAATGATAACATTGAACTGAATTTTGCTTGCCCAACTTAACGCACTTTTATATCGGGCCTGCACAAACTGATTAAGATGAGTATAAGGATTTTGCATGAGCAATATCGCACAACGTTTAGCAACTGAGCTTAACGCCAAAGAACAGCAAGTTAATGCTGCTATCGCTTTGCTAGACGAAGGGTCAACCGTACCATTCATTGCACGATACCGTAAAGAGGCAACAGGTGGCCTAGATGACACCCAACTACGCTTACTTGAGCAAAGGTTAAGCTACCTAAGAGAGCTAGATGAGCGCCGTGAGTTTATTGTCAAAACCATTGATGAACAAGGCAAGCTCACGCCTGAACTACATGCAGAAATCCAAGCGGCTGATAGCAAAACCGTATTAGAGGATTTGTACCTTCCTTACAAACCAAAGCGCAGAACGAAAGGACAAATAGCCATTGAAGCGGGACTTGAGCCGCTGGCTGACGCGCTATTTAACGATCCAAACCTTAACCCAGAGCAACAAGCAGCAACCTTTATTGACTCAGATAAAGGAGTCGCTGACAGTAAATCTGCGCTAGATGGTGCTAAATTTATCTTAATGGAGCGCTTTGCAGAAGATGCAAAATTACTTGCTAAGCTTCGCGCCCATCTCAAAGAGCATGCGCAAATAGAAGCTAAGGTCATCACAGGTAAAGAAGAGACTGGCAACAAATATCGCGATTACTTTGAGCACACTGAGCTATTAAATAAAATCCCTTCTCACCGTGCCTTGGCAATGTTAAGAGCACGTAATGAAGGAGTACTGCAGCTTTCAATCAATCCTGAGCCAAGTGTCGAAGACGCTAATCAATTTTGTGCGCAGATCATTGCCGATCATTATACTCTTGCGGTTTCAGGCGCGCCAGCGAGCGAATGGCTGATGAGCGTGGTGCAATGGGCCTGGAAGATCAAAATATCATTACACTTAGAAAATGAATTTTTGGGTGCTATGCGCGAAAAGGCTGAACTTGATGCCATCGAAGTATTTGCTAAAAATCTAAAAGACCTGTTAATGGCAGCGCCGGCCGGTGCAAAAACGACTATGGGTATCGATCCTGGCCTTCGCACTGGATGTAAAGTTGCCATTGTCGATAAAACAGGAAAATTGATTGCCACTAGCACTATTCATCCACATGCGCCTCAAAACCAATGGGAAAAGTCACTCAAGACACTTGAGCAAATGTGTCGCCAATATAAAGTTGAACTCATTGCGATAGGTAATGGTACGGCATCACGAGAAACTGATAAACTTGCAGCAGAGCTGTTAAAGAATGCAGCAGAACTCAAGCTCAATAAAATCATGGTGAGTGAAGCAGGTGCATCTGTTTACTCTGCATCTGAGTTTGCAGCCAATGAATTTCCAGATCTTGACGTGTCACTGCGCGGGGCAGTTTCTATCGCACGGAGACTACAGGATCCGCTTGCAGAGCTGGTAAAAATAGAGCCAAAATCAATCGGTGTTGGCCAATACCAGCATGATGTCTCGCAGAGCCAATTAGGACAAACACTAACAGCCGTTGTGGAAGACTGTGTAAACTCTGTTGGGGTAGACGTGAATACCGCATCAATCCCATTATTAACCAGAGTCTCGGGGTTAAACAAAACTTTAGCCAGCAATATCATCAAATATCGCGATGAAAACGGCTCTTTCACTAATCGTAAAGCACTCAAGAAAGTTGAGCGCTTGGGGCCAAAAGCCTTTGAACAGGCCGCTGGCTTTTTGCGCATCGCAAACGGTGACGATCCATTAGATGCCTCAGCGGTACACCCAGAGGCATACCCTGTCGTTAAGGCTATTTGTACAAAACAAAATATAGAAGTAGACGCATTGATAGGTAATCATGATATTTTAAATCGCTTGGTTGCTAACGACTACGTAGACGAGAAATTTGGTGTACCTACCGTCACTGATATTATTAAAGAATTAGATAAGCCAGGCCGAGATCCTCGTCCTGAGTTTAAAACAGCACAATTCAAAGCGGGTGTTGAGACCATTAATGACTTAAAAGTCGGGATGACTTTAGAGGGAGTGGTGTCAAACGTTGCTAACTTTGGCGCTTTCGTTGATGTTGGTGTTCACCAAGACGGCTTAGTGCATATCTCTGCACTTACGGATAAATTTATCTCCGATCCACGTGAAGTGGTTAAAGCTGGCGATATTGTAAAAGTTAAGGTGATTGAAGTTGACGTACCTCGTAAGCGAATTAGCTTTACAATGCGCCTCAACGATGAGGTGTCACATCACCCAGCACAAAAACAAAGTACCAAGTCTCACAAAGGCAAATCAACACAAAAGCCGTCAAAACCAAAGTCACGAGATGCTGGTAATGCGGCCATGGGCAATGCCTTTGCAGAAGCATTTGCCAAGCTGAAAAAGTAATACTATTTAAGATAGGGGTAATGCTCACTTCGATGAGCTAACAAAGAAAAGCGCGGCCTTAGTCGCGCTTTTCGATTTTGGGGGATTAACTCGCTATTACTACATTGATCCGCGGAGGAGAAGACCAATATCTAGGGTTAAATCTGTACAGACAGCGAAGCTGGCTGGTTTGGCATTGCAACATGTTGGTAAAAATCTGAGATCCGAAGCGACCTGGCTTGTATTTCAGGATCAGCTTCTATCGGCATCGCTACAGCATAAGGGTCAGCATCTTGTTTGAGCTTTGCTTGCTCTTCTTCAGATTCCGCTTTCGCCTGTTCCCCACTCAAACGCCTTGTTTGAATGTTTTGCACGCGCTGACTGTCATTTTGTTCTTCACCACTAATAGCAGCCTTAGCAAGATCTGCTTGCGCCGCCGACAACTTTTGCGTTGCATCTGCAGCAATAGCCCTATCAGCGCCAGACGGCTCGGCAGGAGCCAATGCTGCGGCCCTCACCGTTTGCATTTTCTCGATCGTCGCTTGTGGATCTCCTTCGATCGGCGCGACGTCTATCATAACCTGACCACCAATGGCGTAATTATTACCATCAGGGCCACGCTGATATTCGTAACTTGGAGAGCCAGCATACTGCCCCCCAACCCTAGCATGAGCTTGTTCGTGTAATCGAACCTCTCTATCTCGAGCCTTTAACTCTTGAACAATTTGTTCTTCCTGCTCAGCTTGCTGCTGTTCTTGCTCACTTTTACCTTTTTCCTGGCCTTCCTCTTGCTGCTCCTCTCCTTTACCTTCTACTTTCTTACCTTGCTCGGTTTTTCCATCAGAGCCATAAAGTTTGGTTTCATCAGGCTCAGCCGCTCTGCCTTTTTCTGAATCAGAGAGATTACGGTTATCTGCAAATGAAGGGTTAGTAGGGGTTGCCTTGGGGATCGCTTCACGTAGCTGGTTGTCGCGTACGACCGTTTCGGTGTACACGTTGGCAGTGTTGAGGTTCATCGCCGGTGGTGGCGTTACTATGTTCATTACACTTTTATATCAATCAACGTACCTAGTGCTTCGTCTGCTGTGCGGATGCTTTGCACATTGGCTTTCGCATTAAATTCTTCCACTTTCAAGGCAACAACAGACTCAGTGAGACTCGGGGTCTCACTAACAGGCGCAGTCACCGCTTCTTCGGTACTCGCCCCTTGTAACTGTCGCCCAAATGCACGGTCTGTGGACGTTTGCTCTTCAGCTGCGGCTCTATTTATATCGGCACTCGCCTGAGCAATGCCTTGAGCAGCACGGTTGTAACCATCAATCCCGTTATTTAGCACATCACCTATTGGCATAAGCACACCTATTAAATAGACCTTTTCTTACTGACTAATTATTGCGCAAAAAATCAACAAAGGAAAGTAAAAGCGGCAATTTTTTGCCGCTTTATTATTTTGCCTATTTAAATAATTGATTTTAGTAATGATATAAACGTATCTTTGTGCGAAATAAATGGTGCATGAGACGCTTTTGGCAGAACATGACTCTCAAATTTAGGGTTCAATTGGTGCATTTGATCTATCGCAGCATGCGGTACAAGTGAATCTAACCGGCCAAAAATACCCGATATTGGTTGTTTAATTTCTACAAACATATCTCGTAGATCCACTGTTTCTAATATCGTAAGTCCGCCAGAAAGCGCTTTATCCTCCGCTTGGGGGAGCTGCCCAAGTAAGGTTCTAAGCTGTTTAATATCATCTCTAGCATGCTCACTTCCCATCGCTTGAATAGCCAAAAAGCGCTCAATGGTTTTACCTGTATTCGTTGTCAGTTGTGTCGCAAAGTTATTTAACACTTTAGGAGCAATGCCCGGCCAATTAAACTTTTCAGCAAAAAGTGGAGTGGAAGCGACCAATATTACTTTACTCACTTTTTCTGGAAAATGTTTCGCCAAGTAAAGTGCAAATAGCCCACCTAAAGACCAACCAACAACAACACTCTGACAGGACAACTGCTCGGCGATTAGCTCTGCATTTTTTTCAAATATATAACTACCTGCGGCACTGCTTGAACCTCCAAATCCAGGAAGGTTTATTGCCTTGAGTGTATAAGGTACTTCACTTTGTAATGTGGCTTCACATAATTGCCACACAGCTTTATTCATTCCCCAGCCGTGAAGAAATACGACTTCATTTTGCATTTGTTTCTTCTCTCAACCACACTTGAAGCCATGATAGCTAACCCAGGATGGAAAGCAATGCTCCAACTCAACAGGCGCTTTACAAGCGCAATCACACAAACTTGTACCAGTTGCGGACAACGCGCACCGGATCCTGTGTGCAAATATTGTTTACCAACATGCTTAGATTTTGATGATAAGGAGATAAACCTCTTAAGTTATCCTAATATAAAACGCTTGGTAAGCCTTGATCATTGTGATGGATTAAGTGCAGTAAGTTGGTATCGGCCACCCATTTCACACTGGCTTCAAGGGATTAAGTTTCACCACAACAAAGTACACCAGTGTGCGCTAAGTATCTTGGCGCATACACTCTGGCAGCGATTTCAAAAAGCATCCCCCCTCTGCGTAGATGTAGCGTGTTGCTTACCTTTACACCGCTTTCGCTTCATTCAAAGAGGCTACAATCAGGTAGAGCAAATATGGCAGGGGTTACCATTACAACCAACAGTTTTAATAAGAAACAAAAAAACTCAGGCGCAATCCACTCTTAGCAAAGCTCGCCGTAAAGTAAATTTACGTGGCGCGTTTTCAACCGTAACTCCTGTTGAGGGAAAAAACATTCTGTTGCTAGAGGATGTGATCACAACAGGAGCAACAATGGATGCGGCAGCTAAAGCCTGCAAACAGCAAGGGGCCAAGTCGGTGTGGGCGATGAGTATTTGCCTCACACCGTTTGAAGGTTAGCTGGTAATGGGTTTATTATTTTCGCTTTATTTCATGTTTATTGCCTCAGGCTATCGCACGCCTTGAGCGAAGAACAACGCATTGTTTAATAGCCTGCTTGAACCATACCAAAAGCCGCGGAAGACAGGATTATCAGCCATACCGACCACAACTCCGCGACCAGCTTTTGATGCAATAAGAGCTGAAGAGCTTGCTATTTGTTCAACATTAGTAGTATCGGCGTAGCCCGACAATAGCGGAGCACTGGTATAAGCTAGCGACTCAATAAAAGGTTTATCTTTGCGATACATAACCCAAGTACTATTCTTAAACACTGGCAACTCTTTATTCTCAAAACCAAAAGAGAGTGGGTGGCTAAGGTCAAGTCGAGTATCAAAAATAGCACCGGCAATACGCTGTCTTGCGGACAATCGGTCTTTGTCTGCAAAAGTCAGATTTTTAGTGTCAAATTGTTTGCGCATTTCTTTGCTAGAAATCATCTCTGCATCAAGGAGCTGCTGTTCTATAAGCCATTGTGCTCCACGCTTGTGGCCCCAAATCACGCCTCCTTTTGCTATCCAACTATGTATTTTGGCTTTTGCTTTATCACTTAAATCATTGTACTTGCCATCCGCTAACAAAATATGGCTATAGCGTGTAAGTTCAAGTTTATCTATCATCTGCTTTTCTACGATAGAGGGAGCCAGCATCAGGTGCCTATCTAGGTGATACCAAAGCTCGCCTACTTCATATTGACTAATACCTGCACCTGCAAAAATAAGTACTTCTGGCTTTTGCAGTTGCAGCATTTGTCTTGAACCTAAATCTATACCGCTTTCAGTCAACCCTGTGGTGACACTATATACCGGCAGTCCTAATTCACTTGTGATCGTTTTTAATTGCTCATACCAATCATCATGTTGTTGAATTCCGCGAGCAATCACCAAAGTACCAGCCTGAAAGTGTTGTTTACCAGAAGTGGTCGATGCCGAAAATGGTGACATAGCAGCTGCTACTTTTACCCCACCTTGCAACAAACGATTAGCTAGCTGTGGAGCCAAATAATGATGCCAGCTTATCGCGTACGCATAGCTATCTTCTACTGGTGTAAGCTTTTGTTTTTCAGCATTCGTGTTATCACTTAACTTCAGCCCCCACTCACTTTTCAATGCAACAAAATCAAGATCGTAAGCATAAGGCATTGTCCAGCCAGAGACATCATAAAATGTGTTATCGTTGAAATGCGTTTGCGTGCTAAACAATGCTTTGATCAATCGGTATTGCGGCTGCTCCAGTGGAATATATAAATCACCTTGTTGGTATACTTGGTCGTCAATTTCTTTTTCTTTTGATAAATACTTTACCTCAATCTGGTGCTGCTTTAATAAGTGAATGAATGCTTCAAAGCGATAGCTATCTTGACCACGTGCAACCACATACCCTTTAGTATCATCTTTACTCGCAAGCACCTTTGCTTGTTGGTAAAATTGTTGCTGATATTCCAGTAAAGCACGTCTATGTGTTATGCCTGCTTGAAAAGTCGATAAACTAGTAGTCACTTGGTTTTTAATCGTTTCAGCAAAGCTGAGCACACCATATTGGGTTTCTTGAGCGTGTCCTCGACTGCTCGCCTGTTCAAATAAAATTCCCACTGCGCCATTCACATCTGGATAAGTTGATCCTTTACCATAGTAAAAGTCATCAAAACTTTCTTGAGTGAAATATAGCTTACCTTGTGCATCTAAAGCTTTGGCATGAAATTTACCAATCAAGTTCGTTAACTGGGTATTCTCCGCAGGTGTAATAGGATGCGTTCTAGATGGGATCCCAGGTTGAAAAAAATAGGTACTGTTGGGGCCCATTTCATGAAAGTCCGTTAATATATTGGGCTTCCAATTATGAAAAGCTTTGATCCTCGCACGTGATTCCGGATGCTGTAACAGCAGCCAATCACGGTTTAAGTCAAACCAATAATGATTAGTGCGACTTGAAGGCCAAGCCTCCGAGTGTTCACGATGTGCAGGGTCGGTCGATGGAGAGTTACTTTTATTACTGTTAACCCACGTTGCAAAACGGGCAAGCCCATCAGGGTTCAAAGCAGGGTCTAGCAGTATAATAGCATTATCCAATAGTTGAGATACCCACTTCCCCTGCGCCGCGGCCAAATAATAAGCAAGTAAAACAGCCGCATTGCTGCCAGACGACTCATTGCCATGCACACTGTATCCCATCCACATCACCACAGGTTTATCACTGCGGTTTAAGTCATCACCGATTGAGGCCAAGTGATTTTGTTGAATGCGGGCTAGGTTCTGCTGGTTTTTCGGTGAACTTACCTTTAATAATAATAGTGGTCGCTTTTGATGGCTGTAGCCTATCGTTTCAATGCTGAGCCTTGGACTCTCTTTAGCGAGTGTCTGAAGGTAGTGGACAATTTGATCATGGCGTAAATGCCACTGGCCCACCTCATAACCAAATGCCTGTTTTGGGGAAGTAATACTTGAGTCAAACTCCACGTCGTTACCAAAATAATATGCAACCGGTTTTGCCTGCAAGCTGAAGCTCAGCAGCAAGATAAAACAGCTTATTAAGCGCATGATGGTTTCCTTTAGTTCTGTGTACTTTTCAAGCTAACAAGCACTCTGTCGATTGCCAAATTTTTACGCTGAACACTAGCGACAATACGATGAGGAGAGTATGATACGTATTAACCGAGTAATTTAGTCAAGTATAGAGCGAATTATGATCCGTATTTCAGATTCTGCACAAAGCCATTTCGCAAAGCTATTAGCTGATCAAGCTGAAGGCACCAACATTCGAGTTTTCGTGGTTAATCCAGGCACGTCTCAGGCTGAGTGTGGCGTGTCATATTGCCCAGCAGACGCTGTTGAAGCCAGCGATATCCGTCTACCATTCAATGGATTTGAAGCTATTGTTGATGAAGAAAGTGCACCATTTCTAGACGAAGCCGACATCGACTTCGTTACCGATAAAATGGGTAGCCAGCTAACTCTCAAAGCACCAAATGCAAAAGCAAAACGACTACGCGAAGACGCAAGCCTTGCTGAACGTGTGGAGCATATGTTGGTCACTGAGGTGAATCCACAATTAGCGAACCATGGTGGCCAAGTTAGTCTAGTCGAAATTACTGAAGATGGTATTGCTGTACTTCAGTTTGGCGGCGGCTGTAATGGTTGCTCAATGATTGATGTCACGTTAAAAGAAGGCATCGAAAAAGAGATGGTTGCAAAGTTTGACGAAATTAATGGTGTGCGTGACATCACGGAGCATGCGCGCGGCGAGCACTCTTACTATTAATGAGCAAAGCTCTCATTTATCGCTTAGGGTCTAACCCTAAGCGAAGTCTCAAGTTTTTTCTCTTTGGTTTATGCGATGTTATTCTTGCCGCAATTCTGATTGCGCTTGGATACTATCAAGACCACCGTTTTCAGATAGCTGGCTTATTCATATTGCCAATTGGTCTGTGTAGTGCCTTTTATGGTTACATCGGTATTTTCGCCAATCGGTTTTCACAGGTCATAGAAGCACGAGAAAAACGCCGTCAAGCACTGAGAAACCAAGACCCCTTTGCCTAGGCTAATAATGCTCCCTGACGAGACAACTGGTAATATTTATATGCCAATGTCAGCCCTCGTAACCCCATAAAACAACTCATTGCCAGCCATAGCGCATGGTTTCCAAGTGAATATGTAAGCCAAAAAGGTAAAAAGAAGCCAAAAAGTGCTGAGATCAACATGCTGTTTCGCATTTCCTTTGCCCGAGTCAGCCCTACAAATATTCCATCAAATAAAAAGCAACTCATTGCCACTAAAGGTAAAGCCACCAGCCAAGGTAAGTAAATACTCGCAGCCGCTATAACCTCTGGTATAGTAGTAAGAGAGCCAATAATCCAGTCACCAAAAAAATAGAAGACCATACTGTAAAGTAATGCGAATAACGCTCCCCAAAACAGGCTTATTTTAACCCATAACTGCAATTGAACAGGATCCGCTCGGCCTTTAGCCGTACCCACTTTAGCCTCTGAGGCATAGGCAATTCCATCCATTGCAAAACTAACTAACATCAGAAAATTGAGCAATACAGCATTTGCCGCAAGTGTAACTTCTCCCAATCGAGCACCATAAAAGGTCATAAAGCTAAAGCACAACTGTAAGATCAATGAACGAACAAAAATATCCCTATTCAATGTCAGCAAACTCAGCCAGTGTGCTCGTTCTACAAAGCTGAACTTTAGTTCAAGCCCATGTTTATTAGCAACATTGATGGTCAGTAATATTGATAACCCCAGTGCTGCGTAGTCCGCAATCAAAGATGCCCACGCAGCCCCCGCGACACCCCACTCAAAACCGATAACAAATAACACATCCAGAACAATATTCACGACATTGGTGAAAAGCACCAGATAAAATGGCCCGCGTCCATAGTGCATGCCTAGCATAAAACCAAGTAGCACTAGGTTTAACATGGCAGCAGGCGCACTAAATACACGAATTTGAAAGTACAGCTTTGCTTGTGCAAATACCTCATTAGACGCATTTGACAGTGATGCGATTACTTGAAGTAAAAATGGTGATAATAAAATTAGACTCAACGCAAAACAGATTGCTATTAGCACACTAGTGTAAAGTGAACCCACGAGCTTTTCGTTATCCTGCTCGCCGCTTGACTGCGCAATTACGCCCGTTGTGCTCATTCTCAAAAAGCTAGCCAACCAAAATAGTACTGAGATAGAGCTAGACCCAAGCGCAATCCCTGCCAAAAAATGAGCACTATCTAGATGACCAATTACCGCTGTATCGACTAATCCTAACAATGGCACCGTAATATTTGATAATATCATCGGACCTGCAAGCAGTAAGAGGCTCAGATGTTGCGCTTTATAACACTTAATAAATTGATACAACATATTATTCTTGGTTTAGCCCTGTTCTCGGCACATAGTTGGGGTGCTGTCATCTTACAGTATCATCACGTCAGTGAAAAACTTCCTGCGGTAACCAGTGTCAGTGAAGATACTTTCAAGTCACACTTGAGTTATATTAAAAACAATGGCTATAACGTGATGCCACTGCCGAAGCTATTGAATGCACTGCAATCCGAACAGACACTACCGGCAAAAACCATAGCCATCACTTTTGATGATGGCTATGAAAACAATATCACTGCCGCAGCCCCACTTTTAGAGCAGTTTGGTTTCCCGTACACTATTTTTGTCAATCCTCAACTTATCGATGAACAAAAAAGTTATGTAATGACTTGGCATGAACTGCGTAAATTGGCCAAACGAGGGGCAACGATAGCGAATCATAGTGCCAAGCATGATTACCTTCATCAAAAGCTTGATGATGAATCCATTGCCGAATGGCGAGCACGAGTCAAGCAAGATATCACTTGGTCACAACAGCGTATTAAAGAAGAAATCGGTCATGATTACCCCTACTTAGCTTACCCTTACGGCGAATTTAATCGTAAATTGCAAGAACTTGTAAGCGAGTTAGGGCTAATTGGTATTGGTCAACATTCTGGTGCGGTGGGGCTCACATCTGATTTTACGCGCCTCCCTCGGTTCCCTGCCTCAGGCATATACAGCAACCTTGAGACCCTCAAAACGAAATTAGACACCAAAGCGTTTCAATTACAAAATATGCACTACGCAGATAGTGTTACTAGTAATACAAAACCACAAATCACTCTACATTTCAAAACTAAGGACTTTCACAATACTCAGTTTGCCTGTTACGTTTCAGGTGTTGGTCAAGCCACGCTTGTTTGGGAGTCAAAAGATAGTGTTCGGATCCAAACTCCTGCTGAATTACCTAAGGGGAGATCAAGATACAACTGTACAGCACCGTCTATTCAAGAGCCGGGGCGTTACCATTGGTTTTCTCAACCTTGGGTTATTGTAGAGCAGCAGTAGTTAGCCTGAGTATTTGATAATAATACCAATTTTCTTAATTAAGTGGTCTATTTTGAGGCGAGAAAGTCTTGTCGATAACCAGGCAAAAATTTTGCTATTTAGTTGTTCTAAATAAGAAATTTTTAACGCGGTTAGCGTCAGATTTACTCCTTCAAATTGAGCAAGTATTAAGTCAAATTGGTATAAGTGCTTTCAAAGCTGTATTCGTTAGAAAGAGGTAGCAGTGGGTTAAGTTAGCATTAGAGCGAGTTTCGCCATAAACTCGCTCACACTCCTCCTCTACTGGCACAAGCCCTATTGAGGCTCATCCGTCGTTACTTTTTTACTACATCAAGCATTGTTTCTGCTACCTTACTCAGTGGCACCAAAGATTGCACTGCACCTAACTCATAAGCCGCTCTTGGCATTCCCCATACCACAGAACTCAATTCATCCTGGGCGAATGTCTTCGCTCCGTTCTTTTTAAGTGCCAACATTGCTTTTGCTCCATCGCTGCCCATTCCGGTCAGCATCACTGCACAAACATGCTTTCCTATTGGCACTAATGAATTAAATAACACCTCTACGGACGGTTTATGTCTATTCACAGGTTCGCCGTCATCCAGTCGACAAACGTACCCAGAAGATACTCTCTCGACTTTGAGGTGTTTATCTCCAGGGGCAATAAACACGTGCCCGGGCTTCAACATATCGCCATCTTCTGCCTCTTTCACTGAAACTGCACACGTTCGGTCCATTCTTTGTGCGAAAGATGTACTGAATACGGGTGGAATGTGCTGAGTAATGACCACAGGCGGGGCATGAGTAGGTAGACGCATTAATACTTCACGTATAGCTTCCGTCCCTCCGGTTGAAGCGCCGATAGCAAGAATAGCATTGTGTGCAAAGGTGAAGGAGGTTCCTACCTCTAATTGTCTTTCTGACTTTGGTGCTTTAAACGTTCGCACTCTGGCTTTGGCTGCGACTTTTACTTTTTTCTGCAGAATATCTGAATATGATTGCAGTTGCTCTATAACATGACTGGTCGGCTTAGAAACAAAATCAACGGCACCTAGTTCTAATGCTTCAATAGTTGCAGGTGACCCTTCTTGTGTCAGCGTTGATATCATCACCACTGGCATAGGCCTCAAACGCATCAAGTTTTTTAAAAAACTGATACCATTCATTCTTGGCATCTCAATATCTAGCGTCAGCACATCCGGTGCGGTTGATTTAATCAACTCTCGTGCTTGATACGGATCCTCGGCGACGCCTACAACCTCAATACCATTCCCCTGATTTAATATTTCTTTTAATAAGCCGCGTATTAGCGGTGAATCATCGACAATAAGAACTTTGACCATATTTCACCCTTAAAACAGCTCGATGTCTGTTTTGTTGTCTTGAGCTTCAATGTCGTGTAGGTAACGTACCTCACGTTGCTCAATCGTGTTATTGTGCATGGTGCGCAGTTTTTTTACCTGTGCTTTACCACTTTGAGGATGAAAAATAACTTTCCTTGGCCATGGACCACCTACATCCTGGGAAATTAGCTTCAAACACTCTTCTTCAACATAAGCTTGGGCAAATCGGATATTCCCCTCACCGATGTCCGTCATTGAACTAATTATCTTACCGCCACCAAACAATTTAATTTTTAAGTTCGCTCTAGACGCGCCGTTTTTAACAACTTCGTTTATTAAATATTCCATCGCCCAGTTACCATAGCGACAATTAAGATCATCAGCATGAACCTCTCGTAGGGACTTTGCACCGGGTAGCATAAAGTGATTCATCCCCCCGATCCCTAACTTCTCATCATACACACATGCGGCAATACACGAGCCAAGTACGGTTGAAATTAGCTCATCTTGTTTAGATACATAAAACTCTCCAGGCAATACTTTTGCAACAACCATCGCTCGTCCTGAGTCCCAAAACCGTTTAACGTGTTCAAAGCCCCTTAAAACAGGTTTAAATTCTCTCATTCAACTGGCCTTTTTGATAAATGGTTTTACCTAAGTTTTTGAACTGCAAGTGCTCCTTACCCATGGTTTCAGAATGCCCAATTAGCAAATATCCATTCGGTACTAGCATCCGGTGGTACTGCTCGAAAAGTTTGTCTTTTGTTTTTTTATCAAAATAAATCAGAACATTACGACAGAATATGGCATCAAACGGCCCTTTCATTGGCCATGGTTCCAGCAAATTCAAGCGCTTGAAATGAATGAAAGACTGTAATTTTGGTTTGACTCTATATGTACCGCCATCTGCGCTACGCAGAAACCATTTTTTCAATTTATCTTCGTCCAAACCTGTGACATTATTTGCGGTGTACTCTCCGATACTCGCCTTACTTAATACATTTGAATCTAAATCTGTTGCCAGCACCTTTACATCCCAATCATTAGGAAACGCGTTAGCAACTGTCATTGCAATACTGTATGGCTCTTCACCCGTTGAGCACCCCGCAGACCATATCCTCACCCTTTTGTCCTGCTTATGCCGAGTAGTAATTTCTGGCACCACCGTCTTTGCCAGAAATTCGAAGTGATGATTTTCTCTAAAAAAAGAGGTTAAATTTGTAGTTATAGAATTAATGAAGTGACTAAATTCTGCGTCTTCATTTTTTTCTAAAAATGATAGATATTCAGCAAATGAACTCAAGCCATTAGCGCGTATGCGTCTTGCTAACCGCGAATACACCATTTCTTTTTTATGTGGCCCAAGCACTATGCCACAAGCATCATATACTCGAGCCGAAACCTCAGAGAAGTCCTTATCTGTAAGCAAAAACTCCCGCATCGCAATATTCCCTCAATCTTACTCATCACGCTGGTTTTGTACCAGCTAAACACACCTTATGCTAAAACTCTTCCCACTCTTCAGAATCATCAGCAAACTGGTTGTTTTTTGTGTTTTGCAATGATGTTTTGCTCGGTATCATGGTGTGCTTGGGTGGTTGTTTCTCTTGAATATCATAATGACGTTTTGACGAGCTCACATCGTGGCTGTGACTAGCTAGGTCGTCTAGCGTAAAAAAGTTCAGAAGCCTTCTCATATCGTTCGCTTGCTCAGCCATAGACTCACCAGCAGCAGACGCCTCTTCAACTAGTGCGGCATTTTGTTGGGTCATCTCATCCATTTGGGAAACAGCTTTATTCACTTGCTCTATCCCAGAGCTTTGCTCAACAGAGGCTTCAGCAATATCCGAGATCATGTTTGTTACACGCTTTACCGACTCCACAATCCCTTTTAGGGTTTCGCCTGATTCATTCACCAATAATGTGCCATCTTCGACTTTGCTGACACTATCTCGTATTAAATCTTTAATTTCTTTTGCCGCCGCCGCGGAGCGCTGCGCTAAGTTTCTCACCTCTCCAGCAACAACAGCAAATCCACGTCCTTGTTCACCTGCTCGCGCGGCTTCCACAGCCGCGTTTAAGGCCAGTAAGTTTGTTTGGAAAGCAATTTCATCTATAACCCCTATGATGTCCGCTATTTTTTTACTCGAGCTGTTTATTTCTGACATACTTTCTACCGCGCGAGTCACCACCTCTCCACCTTTAGTTGCCTTATCACACGTTTCTTCTGCCAGTTGGTTTGCGACTTTTGCATTATCCGCATTTTGCCTAACTGTACTGGTCATTTCTTCCATACTAGAAGCCGTTTCTTCTAAGGAAGATGCCTGCTCTTCAGTCCGCTGACTCAAGTCAGCATTGCCTTGTGATATTTCTTCTGCGCCACTTGCGACTAGGTTTGCTGAAGTGCGGATCCGGCCTAACACCTCGGTCAATTTTTCAGCAGTGGTGTTGGCGTCCTTTTTAAGCTTTTCATAAGCACCACGATAATCTCCCTCTATCCGCTGGGTTAAATTACCCGTAGCCAACGAATCCAGCATTTCTCCCATGTCAGTAACTGTTTCATCGACAGTCGCAACTAAGCTATTAAGTCCTTGTGCTAATCGCAAATAAAATCCTTCTTTACCCTCATCAGATAAACGAACACTTAAGTTACCACTGTTAGCTGATTGCACTAGTCCTGCGACTTCTTTTTCAATCTGGGCTTCCTTGGTTCTGTCGTTCCATTCAACTACGGTCCCTACACGTTCGTTATTACTATCAAAAATGGGATTTGCCACCAAACTAAAAGTACGTCCGCCAACGGCTATCTCAGTTTTGTACTCAGATTCAAGACGAGAGAGCATACTACGCTGATGACTTGGATTTTTATGGAAAACATCAATATTAGCCCCCATAAGCTGCCTGCTGTCAAAGTTTGGCAAGTCACGTTTTAAATCACTCTCTGCGCCTCTCATCATTTCTTTAACGGCGCGGTTTAAGTATACGATCTCAAACTTTTCGTTTGCGATCATGGTATTAGTCGACACATTATCCAGCGCTCTTCGTACTCTTAGGTTTTCCGCTGCAGCCGCTTTTTCCAGAGCTTCCCGATTTAACCTATCAGTCTTGTCTTCCCACTCAACCACCGTACCAATACGCTTACTGCCATCATCAAAAACTGGGGTTGCAATTAACCCAAATGTGAACCCTGCAATCTGAATATCAGCACGATATACCTCGTTTAACTTATCGAGTATGTGTCTCTGATGACTCGGGTTTTCGTGAAATACATCAATACATTGCCCAACAAGTTTATCTACATCGAAATTTGGAAGAGACTTTCTAAGCTGAGGCTGATTATCTCTTAGCATCCTAACTACAGAATCGTTGACATAAACAATGTTTAATTTATCGTCCGCGAGCATGACGTTGGCTTGGCAAACATCAAGTGCACTAGAAATTCTCGCATTGTGACTCGCCAACTCAGCTTGCCTCTTTTCAACCTCAAGCTCTCTTGTTAAGTCTTTCCACTCCACTAAGGTGGCTAAGCGTTTACCTTCTTCATCAAATACTGGTGTTGCAATAAGGTCGAAGGTAAGTCCAGCAACTATAATCTGGGCAACATAGGGCCTAGAGAGATTAGCTAAAATACCTCTTTGATGGCTGGGGTTACGGTGAAATGAGTCGATGTTAGCGCCAATCAAGTTATCTACATTAAAACCTGGTAATTCTTGCTGTAGTTTGGCCTGATTCTTTCGCAACATACTCGTAAGGGAGTCATTTAAATAAACGATATTAAGAGACGCATCAGCCAACATTATGTTTGCTTGACAAACTTTGAGCGCTAATAACAGGCTGTGGTTATGTTCTTTATCATTCGCTATATCATCATTTAAAAAAGTAGCTACTGCTCTGAACAGCGTCGGATGCTCTGCCTTGAAGTGGTTATTTAGTAAGCTTGCATCGTTATTTTCGATTGCCGGTATAATACTTTCAACGCTCTGTAACCTAGCTAGCAGCGTGTTTACACTTTGCTTCAGTAGCAAAACCGCTAATGCAACGCTTACGCCCGCAATTACTATCGCGACGTAAGTTTGAGTAGACATACTCACGTTTAACATCTGAATACTGATTGCCAAACCCACAACTATTATGGCACTGGCAACTAATACTCTGCTATTGACTTGACTCACTAGTGCGTGATCGCGCATGTTATCCCCCGACAACCGATTGCTCATCATGTTTTACTTCAAGATCTAAAATTTTTTTTAAATTTAAAAGTACAACCATTTTTTCACCAACATTGACAAGTCCCTGTACGAACTGACTATTTTCCGAGTCCTGAAAGTCAGGTACATCTTTAGCAGTTTCTTCATTGATGCTGTACACGTCCGAGACTGCATCTACCACTAGTCCCATAATTTTCTGCATTCCTTTGATGACCACAGACACGACAATAACGACTGTTAAAGCACCATATTCGATCTGAGGTAAGCCAAAGCGGATCCGCAAATCAATGATAGGTACTATGGTTCCACGCAGATTAATTGCACCGTTTACATACCTTGGTGAATTAGGAATTGCTGTGACCTCTTCCCATCCCCTAATTTCTTGGACAGCCAAGATATCCATGCCATATTCTTCTCCTGCCATCATAAAGGTCAAAAACTGCTTATCACCTTCCTTATTAGCCAGCATAATTTGCTCATTAACTGCTGCACGTTCAGTGATCATGTCATCACCTCTTCTAGCTCCTGCTCTACCAACAGCTCTTGACTTCCGGGTCGCTTAAGGCCGCTTAGTTTTATTAAGCCACTGATATCTATAATCAACGACACTCTGCCGTCTCCGAGAATAGTAGCGCCAGATATGCCATTGACCTTTTGATAATTCGCTTCTAGGCTTTTTATCACCACTTGCTGCTGTGCCAGTAAGTCATCCACCAGCAGCCCAACTTTATGGTTGTCGCTTTCAACCACAACAAGCAAAGTTTTATCGAGTTCTTCGATTGCTCCTTCATGGCTAAATAACCGATAGAGTCTGATGATTGGAATGTACTCGTCTCTCAATCGCAAAACCTCTAAACCATTTCCGACTCTACTCACTTTTTTAATATCGATCTGCAGTGATTCCACAATGGAAATAAGGGGGATGATATAGGTATGTTGCGCAACTTTGACTAGCTGACCATCCAAAATAGCGAGTGTAAGCGGTAGACGAATCGTAAATGTTGAGCCAACTCCCTTGGCCGAAGTAACCTCTACACTACCATTAAGCGCTTGAATATTTCGGCGTACAACATCCATCCCGACACCACGACCCGAAATATCACTTACTTCATCCGCAGTAGAGAACCCCGGCTTAAAAATAAGCTCATTTACTTCCTCAACGGTAAGCTCATCTGTTGCCTGTACCAACCCATTCGCCACGGCTTTACTCTTGATTTTTTCTGTATTGAGACCTCTGCCATCATCCATAATCTCAATGACGATATTTCCACCTTGGTGAAAAGCATTTAACGTCACAGTCCCAACGGGATCCTTTCCTGCTTTAATTCTTTCCTCGGGTGTTTCTAATCCATGATCTAACGAGTTTCTTACAAGATGCACCATAGGATCAGAGATTTTTTCCATCACTGTTTTATCTAACTCTGTTTGTTCGCCAAGCAGCTTGAGCGCTACTTGTTTATCCAGCTTCTGCGATGTATCTCTAACCAAGCGTGGAAAGCGACTAAAGACGAAACTAATAGGTAACATCCTTATCCGCATTACGTTTTCTTGCAAGTCTCGGGTGTTGTGAGCCAGCTGTGCCAACCCCTCTTGCATTGCAGCCAATGTATGCTCTGTGGGCTCTTGTTCGCCGAGTTGAGTTAACATTGCTTGCGTTATTACTAATTCACCCACCATATTTATCAGTGAGTCGACTTTATCTATACCTACTCTGATTGATGTAGATTCGCCTGACTTCTTATTCACCTCAGATTTAGGCTTAGCCATGGCGGTCGGTTTCTGAGTTGTTTCAGTATTGTTCTGAGTTTCTTTTTGCGCTACTTGCGATTCAGTATCTGTTTTGGGCGCTATATTCACTTCTGGAGCACTATCATTTTCAAATAGGCCGCCACACAATGTGATCACTATCTCGGCGTCATCCTCAACCCACTCGAAAACTTCTCTAATGGCTGACTCAGAGTGGGTAGTGTTTAAATATAAACGCCAACTTAGGTAGCAGTCTTCAGGGTTAAACCCTTCAATATCTGGAATTGCATCGCAAAAGGCATGCGTTTCCAAATCTCCGAGCTCTGACAGTTCGCTCAACATATACAAAGGTTCATTGCCTGTTTTAAAAAGGTGTGTAAGCGGCTTGAAGTCAATTTGATAGGTTTGTAATTCAGGAGCTACCTCTCGGCTTGGTGAGGTGTGAGCATCTTGCGACTGTTGAGCGCCCAAAATCCCTTCAAACTTCTCTCGTAACGCATTCGCCACAGAAAGATCGGGCTCTTCTTCAGCTTTCAGGCTTGTCAATAGAGCTCTTAAGCAATCGACGGACTGAAGTAAAAGATTTACATGTTCAGCTGTTAGTTGACGTCTACCATCACGGATTTGATCAAGCAAGGTCTCTAAAACGTGGGTGAAGTTAGATACGGATGTAAAACCAAATGTTCCACTTCCACCTTTGATACTGTGCGCTGCTCGAAATATAGTATTGATGGTCTCCGAATCTTCTTGCCCTGGCTGTAAGTTTAGAAGCTCTGCTTCCATCACATCCAGCCCCTCAAAGCTCTCTTCAAAAAAGACATCAAAAAATTGGCTTAAATCAATACTCATATCGACGCCCCTTTATGTCTACCTGATGACTTTCTTTAATACGGCTAACAATTGTTCAGGGTTAAAAGGTTTAACTATCCATCCAGTAGCACCTGCTGCCTTACCTTCTGTTTTCTTATCCAGTCCTGATTCAGTAGTTAGCATCAACAAAGGAGTAAACTTATAATTAGGCAGGCTACGAAGTTCTTTGATCAGAGTTATGCCATCCATAACTGGCATATTCACATCTGAGATCACAGCATCAAAGCCCTGCTGTTTTGCAATAGATAGAGCCTCACTGCCATCTTTTGCTTCTATCACATCAAAGCCAGCTTTTTTTAATGTAAAGCCAACCATTTGACGCATAGAGGCAGAATCATCCACAGCTAAAATCTTTTTCATAATCACCTCTTAGTTTTCAATACCATGGAATAAATAGTGCGTTAATCCGAGCTCATTTACGGCTTGTGCGAGCGCTTCACTTTCACCATGCCAAACAATTTTGTGCTCCATTGAATGTAGGTGCTTTTGCACAGCGCATAGTAACTGGATAGAAGCAGTGTCTGCTTTTTGCACTTCGCTAATGTCGATAGAAATGTCAGATGTTTCCAAAGAGTCCTGGAAAATTTGATGGTACAAGCTTTCCACATGATTAATTGCCATTTCTGGTGGAAGTTTCAACATGAGCTGAAGACTATCCCTGTAAAAGTGAGTAATAAAATTAGCTTAGACTGTGATCGTAAAATTGCCACAAAGATTAAATAAAAATCCGCAAATAATGAAAGCGTTAGAGGTAGGAAATAAAATCGCGTAGGGCACAGGCTACGCGATATGGAGCTAGTTTATTATGCTATTAAGGTCTTTTAATAACTGTTTTTCATCGATCGTCGGCACAGCTCCAACTTCATGAGAGGGTTTAAAAATAGCCTCCAGCTGTCCCTTTGGATTGATTAGTGCGACTGATGCACTGTGATCAACATAGTATTCTTCTTGCTGTTCTTGATTTATCGCATAGATCAAGCCAAGATCTCTGACAAAAGGAAACAATACCGAATGCTCTGCAGAGACCGCTTTGAAGGTTGGATCAAAGTGCCTAATATACGCTTGTCGTCGCTCCTTTGAGTCTCTGTGAGGATCAACAGATACGAACCATACTTGTAATTTACTCTTATCTTTCATTGATTGGTACACATGAGTCAGTTTCAATAATGTCATCGGACAAACGTCAGGACAGCTGGTATACCCAAGAAAAAGTAAATTCCACTTGCCTGCAAAGTCTTGATTGGATAACACTTCACCATACTGGTCTTGAAGTTGAAACGACTGCACTTCTTTTGGTTTTGGGTACCAAACTACTTTTTCAGACACATCAGGCGCAGGGCTACAGCCAGATAATATCGCCACTACAACGATCAAAAGAATTTTTTTCATATAAATGCTTTATCCACAAAAAGTGCTACGAAAACAATTAGCAAATGCCAAATTGAAAAATAAAATACACGCATAGCATACTCTAAACTCTTCGTTTTAATAAGCTTTGCGGCCTTATATATAAAGGCCACATTAACTGCCCCAGAGCACAGTAAATAAATCCACCCCGACATTCCGACCAAATAAGGCAATAGGCAAATTACGGTCAGTAATATGGTGTAAAATAATACACAAAGCTTGGTAAATTCATCACCGTGTGTCACAGGTAGCATGGGTATTTCAGCTTTCTCATAGTCACGTTTTCGCGCTATGGCTAAAGCCCAAAAGTGTGGTGGAGTCCATGCAAAAATTATCATCACTAATAACCATGGTTCAGCACCCAGCTGTCCTGTCTCGCTAACCCACCCAAGCAGCGGTGGCATAGCACCTGCTAACCCTCCAATCACAATATTTTGGGGGGTTGCTCGCTTCAAAAGTAGCGTATACACAACGGCATATCCAACTAACGCAGCGAGAGTTAACAAAGCACACAGCTGGTTTGCAAAAATGGAGAGTAGTACATAGCCGAATAAAGCCAAAGTACTGGCAAACATTATGGCTGAAGAAACAGAGACTGACTCTGTTGCGAGCGGTCGGTCACGCGTTCTGACCATCTTTTTATCTATTTCTCTGTCAACCACATGATTTATTGCTGCGGCACTGCTCGACAGCAAGCCGATTCCCAATAGACTCATGATTTGAGACAATAGCGTTTTATCGCTTTGTGGCGCTAAAGCCAGACCAACCCACGCGGTGATCACCAGCATGCAAACTACTTTAAACTTGCACATGCCAAAATAGGCCTTTAGCAACGATGTTATTCTTTGATATTCAAAAGTATTAGTTAACTGGTGCATATTTATCTCCTACTTTTTGCGCTAAATTCACAAAAAAGCATAGTCTCACCATAGCTAGTAATACCATGGCTGCCATAAAGTTATGAAATAAGGTGAGTAGCAATGGAAATTGGAAATGAACGATAGCGGCGCCGACGGCCACTTGCAGAGTAATCAGCACTAATACCAGATAAGCTGAATTTCTGATCACCTGATTTTGTGCCTGCTTTAATAAAGGCCAGCATGCTATAAGTAAACTGAATACGGTTATAATTGCCCACACTCTATGAGTAAAATGGATAGACACCCTTGATTCAAAAGGGAGCACGCCAAACTCGTAGGTGGCTGAAGGCTCAGGCAGGGTAAATAGACTTTGCCAAGAAAACAATTGTAAGTTGTCACAAAGCGGTAAGCCTGTACAGTGAGGCGCAGCATAGTTGGCAGCTAGCCAACCTCCAAGCGCAATTTGAATAACCAAAATATAAAGCGCTACATAACACATCAGAGCAAGGCGTTTTGGGACATCAGCGATAATGTCACGGTGCTTCAGTCGTAAAGCAAGCAAAACAAGCAACGCCAGAATACTGAACCCTCCTAGTAAATGCCCCATTACTATTATCGGCTGTAAATTCATTGTTACAGTCCACATTCCTAAAGCTCCTTGAAACAACACTAACAGCAGAAGTAAATAGTAATGTTTATTAGGGCCTTCAACCTGTGGCTTTTTAAAGAATTGTAAGCATGCCAGGAGGAGAATAATGGCCCCCAAAAAGCTAGCAAAGTAACGATGGATCATCTCGATCCAAGCTTTGTCGGCTTCGACTTCTAAATGCGGAAACTGATCTTTTGCAGCGATTAACTCATGAGCTTCATTGGGCACAGTCAAAAAACCATAGCACCCAGGCCAATCAGGGCAGCCAAGACCTGCGTCACTCAAGCGTGTGAAAGCACCAAGAGTGACAACCGCAAGCGTAACAAAACAGGTAAATATTACGAGCTTGATTCTATTCATATATAACCTCCTAGCTTGAGCGAGAGTAGTTCAATAGTTTTTTGAGGTCACTTAGCAAGCCTTTTTGTATACTTCTCGTTTTTCTTTGATCTAATATAGGCGCGTACTGAAGAACAAATAGACCAGTCTTATCTACCAAGTAAATATAGTTATCTTGCAGTTGGGAGATTTGTAGCGGCAATGAAGTTGCGTGCTCAATAAGAGGTTCGCCTTGATTCTGCAACACCACGATAGTTACCTTCTGCTGATGCTTGCCAAGTGCCAAATACAAATTAGGAAGACTGTTAAGCAACAAAGAGCATTGCTCATTACATGACTTTGGACGCTGATACACAATACTCCACTCTGTATCTTGGACGACTGCAGGCTGCCTCACCTCTTGACGTAGAAATTCACCATGGTTAGTTGTGCTACTGGGAAGCCAACCCAACTTTAGTGCAACGAATGCTAGTAGTAATGGCATAATGAACAAACTGACAAACCATATCGCTGTCTTAGACATATCCACTCTCCTTTTTTGAAAGTTTCCATCCGATCACTAGTGCCGAAAACGCAATCAGCAGCCACTGAACAGCATAAGCCTCATGCTTCTGTGGTGACATTACGACTGGTTGGTAATGTGGCTCAGTACTACCAAGTACGTCATGTGTCATGTATGCAATGATAGGCAATAGAGTGCGGTTAGAAGCTTTAGATAGGTAGTCGAGATCAATATACTGAATTATCGAATGAGCCTGCTGACTTTCCGCTGCAGAGTCAGCCAACGTAAAGCCTTTACTCACGTTTGTTTTAATGTATGCAGGGAAAGTTACCTTAGTTTCGGAAAGAGAAGTGAGTGTTGGAATTCGACTTGCTTGCTGTGGGACAAAACCCAAATTTACCACAACATATTCACCAGTCTTACTCACTTCTAAAATAGATATAACGTCAAAACCTACTCGGCCTTTTACTACTTGGTTATCAAGATACCATACCGCACCAGCAACAAAGCGCCCAGTTAGTTGCACTTCACCATCAATTTGCTCGATAGGAACTTTACTTTCAGGATTATTTCTATTTGCAAGGTTTTGGTCTTGTCGCTTCTCTATATGTTGGTTTATTGCATGCTTTTTGGCTGCACGTTGCCATTGCCAATATGAAAGAGCTACACATAACAACATCACGATTAACGCTGCCAATATAGGCGTTTTTGATCTACCTTTAAAAAGTGCACCTAAATTCACGGACACTCCTTATGATTAAAATTATTATCGTAGTACTTCTGCTATTTATTTTTCTTAGTTTATTTAAAGCGATGTTCGTCATGCTCAAATCAGGGCAACAAGGGTCAATGGCAAAGCAGCTATTAAATCGAGTATACGCCTCTATAGCTGTGATTCTTATTATTTGTCTGGCTGCTCAGTTTGATTTAATCAAATTACATTCGTCGCCTATTTCTACAACACATAAACAAATACAAACAAACACAGCCACACCACATCAACAAAGTGCCAATACCAAGCACCAGCCTGAAACGCAAAGTGATTTTTCGCACTAAAGTGCCCTTTCAGAACTCTCACCCATATCACAAATAAAATTATCGCCCCAAGCGTGACATGAACTCCATGAAATCCAGTTAGTAAAAAGAAGGTGTTGCCATAAACTCCAGATTGAAGAGTTAAGCCAAGTTCTTGATAGGCATGAATATACTCTTCAACCTGTAGAGTTAAAAAGCCAATACCAAGCAGTACCGTTAACCCTAAAAAGGCTTTTACTTTTGCCCTTTGATCTTTTTCTAGGGCAACATGTGCCAAACTCAACGTTATTGAAGAGGCGAGCAGTATGATGGTGTTGATCAATGGTAAGCCCTGCCACCCCATGGCTTGTGTTACCGTTCCATCTGGCGTTGTTAATAGTGGCCACGCGGCTTCAAACTGAGGCCACAGCACTTCGTTTGTGCTCACATTATTACTTGCTCCACCTAACCAAGGAACAGCTATCATGCGTGCATAAAACAGCGCGCCAAAGAAAGCACCAAAAAACATTATTTCGGAAAAAATAAACCAACCCATCCCTTGTTTAAACGAGCGATCCATTTGCTCTGAATACAATCCAGCTTGGGATTCTTGAATTACGTTTCTAAACCAACCAAAAATCATATAGATCAGCGTAGCGATACCTACAAGTAACAGGATTGCGCCACTATTGTTCGGGGAGTCAAGTTGAATGATTGTAAGCGCGCAGCCCACTGCGATAAAAAAGAGCGCAAAAGCGCCAACAATAGGCCAAGGGCTTTGCTCTGGAACGTAGTATTTTTCTTGTTCATGGTTCATGTTAGAACTCCTTTAGAGCGGCTAACTGGCCCAACTGCACATTTTGTGTCTGGCTTACTCGCTCTGTAATATCAAATAACGTGTATGAAAGCGTTAGTTCTTCCACATCATCAGGCAGTTCTGTATCTACATAAAACCTCAATACAAACTCAACCTCTTCTTTACCCTTCATTGGTTGTTGATCGAAGCAAAAACAGGCCATTTTATGTAAATACTTGGCAGCTTTCCCCGGAGATACAGAGGGAATTGCTTGTAAAATCCGATCACTGTCACTCATATTCTTTGCAATAAACTTCACGTCTGTTAATTTTCCGGGTTGCACACTGACAAAGTGTTGAGCTGCATCAACCTTAAATGGTGCATGACCCTGGCTATGTGTTGTGAAACTTACCTCAACTTGACGGCTATCAATAATAGCCTCGCTTTGCTCTGCCACTTTCATCGAAGGTTTTCCATTGAGTCCTGTTACATCACAAAATACGTCGTAAAGTGGGACTAATGCAAAAGCAAAAGCAAACATGCCCAGAGTCAGCAGCAGGAGCTTTCTAAGGAGGCGTCCATGTTGCATTACTTGACCTCCGGTGGAGTAGAAAATGTATGATATGGCGCAGGTGACGGTACTTCCCACTCAAGGCCTTCAGCTCCATCCCACACTTTACCGGGCACCTGCTCACCTCCTTTGGCACACTTATACACAACAGCCACGAATAATAGTTGTGATAAACCAAAAGCAAAGCCACCAATGCTGATAATGGCATTAAAATCAGCGAACTGAAGTGCATAATCAGGTATTCGTCGAGGCATTCCTGCCAAGCCAACAAAGTGCATGGGAAAAAACAATACATTGACACTCACAAGAGATAGCCAAAAGTGCAGTTTTGCTAGTTTGATATCAAACATGTTGCCAGTCCATTTCGGCAGCCAATAATAAGCAGCAGCCATAATAGAGAACACGGCACCTGTTACTAGCACATAATGGAAGTGTGCAACGACAAAGTAGGTATCGTGATATTGAAAATCAGCAGGCGTAATCGCCAACATGAGTCCGGAAAAGCCACCTATCGTGAATAGCACAATAAAGGCGATAGAAAAGAGCATGGGTACTTCAAAGCTGATTGCCCCTCGCCACATAGTCGCGACCCAATTAAATACTTTTACCCCTGTAGGTACAGAAATCAGCATTGTCGCATACATAAAGAAAAGCTCACCTGCTAGCGGCATTCCTGTCGTGAACATATGATGAGCCCACACAACAAAAGAAAGTAAAGCAATCGAGGCTGTGGCGTATACCATTGAAGCATAGCCAAATAGTTTCTTTCTAGAAAAGGTAGGCACTATCGTGGAGATAATCCCAAAGGCGGGTAGTATCATAATATATACTTCAGGGTGACCAAAGAACCAGAATATGTGTTGAAACATAACAGGATCACCACCACCTGCGGCATCAAAAAAGCTCGTACCGAAGAACTTATCAGTTAACACCATGGTGACAGCACCAGCCAAAACAGGCATAACTGCAATTAGTAAAAATGCAGTTATAAGCCAAGTCCATACAAATAGTGGTAGTTTCATCCATGTCATACCTGGCGCTCGAAGGTTCACTATAGTAACGATGACATTAATAGCGCCCATTATTGAGCTTRTCCCCATTATATGAACTGAAAATACAAAAAACGCCGTATTATCATTACTGTAGGTTGTAGATAGTGGTGCGTAAAAAGTCCATCCAAAAGCAGGCCCCCCTCCTTCTAGAAACAAAGACATGAGCAAAATGGCAAACGCAAAAGGTAAGATCCAGAAGCTCCAGTTATTCATTCTTGGAAGCGCCATGTCTGGAGCTCCGATCATCATCGGGATCATCCAATTGGCAAGCCCCGTAAATGCCGGCATCACTGCACCAAATACCATGATCAAGCCGTGAACAGTCGTCATTTGGTTAAAAAAATGCGGATCGACTAACTGTAATCCAGGCTGAAAGAGTTCAGCCCGTATCACCATAGCCATTGCACCACCAATCAAAAACATGGTCAGTGAGAATAATAGGTAAAGCGTGCCGATATCTTTATGATTGGTTGTAAAAAGCCAGCGTTTTAGGCCTTTAGGAGTTCCATGATTTGAATGTTCTTCTACTATAGCACTCATTACTTGGCCTCCTCTAAGGCATCAATTTCTTGCTGAATTTGACTCGGCTGGATCACCTCTCCTGTGTCATTCCCCCAACTATTCCTTTTGTAAGTGATGACTCCTGCAATTTGTTTAATCGTTAATTGCTTTGCAAATGCTTGCATAGCAGTACCAGGACGACCAAGCAGAAGGATATCAATGTGTGGTTTAAGATCACCTATGACAACTTCACTCCCCTTCATAGCGGGGAAGACGCCAGGTAAGCCAAGCCCAGTTGGCTGGTGACAAGCAGCACAATATGCCATGTAGGTTTGTTCGCCGACCTCCATTAACTCTTCTTTCGATAAAATTTGCTCTGCCACCGCCTGTGATTCTGCTGCAGCTTTTGCTTTGGCGGCTTTAGCATCATCGAGCCACACCTCAAAGTTTTCTGGGCTTACTGCTTCTACCACCACAGGCATAAATCCGTGGTCTTTTCCACATAGCTCTGCGCATTGTCCTCTGTAGATTCCTTCCTCATTAACTTTGGTCCATGCTTCATTGATAAAGCCCGGATTAGCGTCTTTCTTAACAGCAAAATCAGGTACCCACCATGAGTGAATAACGTCATCTGACGTCATTAAAAAGCGAACTTTCCTATCCGTTGGGATCACTAAATGGTTATCAACTTCCAAAAGATAATTGTCATTTTTATCTTGCAGATCATTGATTTCATCTCTTGGTGTAGATAGTAAAGAGTAAAATTCAACATCATGTCCCATATACTCGTAATGCCACTTCCACTGTGAACCTGTTACCTTAATAGTTAGATCAGCTTTGCTTGTATCTTCCATCGCAATAAGCGTTTTCGTAGCAGGGATAGCCATTCCTATCAGTATCAGAAAGGGGATTGTGGTCCAAAGAATTTCAACTTTAGTACTTTCGTGGAATTGAGCTGCGACAGCCCCTGTTGATTTACGATGCTTGAGTAATGCCCAGAACATCACTCCAAACACTATAACTCCTATCACACAACATATAAGGAAAATAGTCATATGGAGCTCATATACTTGATGGCTAATGTCTGTTACGCCCTGCCTCATATTGTAATCGCTATTCGCAAGTGATGGCATGACGATTAGCACGGTGACAAATGCTACAACTAATCGACAAATTTTCATTTGACGTCTCCTTCAAGGCAGCGCTTAGCCCCTTTTGTTATTATCGGATGACTGTCATATTGTCTATTGGTACATAGACTTACTGCACGACCCTTAACCAAATAGTCAAGAAATTTACAAAACGCAAGATTTTAGAAAAAGATGCCAGTTAGAAGTGTTTTTATAGTTATGAACTAATAAATGTAAGAAGGCAAAGTATTATGTAGAATTATCAAAGTAGTAAACTAACCTAAGAGTAACTATATTTGATCCCAGCCGAGCGCAATATTAGCAATACTTTAGATAAGCAACAAAAAAGGTGTTTATCTAGAGCGTAACACCATTTAATTAGTGTTACGCTCAACTTAAGTTACATCCAGTCGGCGTTTCTGATGACACCCACTGCAAGCCCTTCAATAGAAAAGTTCTGATGTTCAAGATCAACCTCAATAGCTTGAAACTCTTCATTTTCTGCATGAAGTAAAATCTTTTTGCCTTTTTTCTCTAGGCGCTTAACTGTCACGTCTTCCTCTACACGCGCCACTATTACTTGACCATTATCAGCTACCTGAGTCTTATGCACAGCAAGCAAATCCCCATCCATGATCCCAATGTTCTTCATGCTCATACCACTAACCCTAAGTAAATAGTCCGCATGAGGCTTAAAGAAGCTAGCATCTACATTGAAATGACTTTCAACGTGTTGTTCTGCAAGAATGGGTTCTCCAGCAGCCACCCTGCCGATGATTGGCAACCCTAACTGTTCTGGTTCATCCTCAACCAACCTAATACCTCGACTAGCTCCGGGAACCATTTCTATAACCCCCTTCTTGGCAAGTGCTTTAAGGTGCTCCTCTGCTGCATTTGCACTTTTAAAGCCTAACGCATCAGCGATTTCAGCTCTAGTCGGGGGCATGCCAGTATCCTTAATGAATACTTTAATCAGTTCAAAGACTTGCTCTTGTCGTTTAGTTAAAGGTCGCATCAACTGGTATTCCATACAGTATTATATTTACTGTAAGTATATACAGCTGAGAAAAAATCGCAATGTTTGTTTATTCTTATAAATTAAGTTTACAGCCTTAGTAAGGTATGTAAAAAATCCAATAAAGAGAAAGAGTTAAATTTACTTTCCTAAAGGAAAGTAAATT
This sequence comes from Pseudoalteromonas sp. J010, assembly GCF_003934235.1. Lineage (NCBI taxonomy): Bacteria > Pseudomonadati > Pseudomonadota > Gammaproteobacteria > Alteromonadales > Pseudoalteromonadaceae > Pseudoalteromonas > Pseudoalteromonas sp. J010. The sequence goes on from NZ_RDBW01000035.1 coordinate 59,218, forward strand.
ATAAGCTGATAGATAAGTCGAAGAGAGAAGTTTTAGGTAGAGCAACGTCAAAGCTGAGTAAGAAGTTTTCTCAAGCCCTCGGCGGGTAAACCGCCTCCTACCAGTGCAGCACTTTATTGATATTGTGGTGGGAGCGAGTTTACCTCGCGAGGTGTTGATTATCTTGTTAGGTTTTTTCAAATCCCACATAGCAAAAAACCCGCTGCATTGCTGCAACGGGTTTCTCTAATAAGGCCCTGACTCGCTACGAAGTAGGATGTTCTACTTTCATATGGGAAGCCCACACTATCATTGACCGGGGCCGACCCTTCGGCTGTTTTGTTTCACTTCTGAGTTTGGGTGACAAGAAACCG
>NZ_RDBW01000036.1:0-52897 GCF_003934235.1 Pseudoalteromonas sp. J010
CTACCATAGTGTTCGCCTATGGGAGCAAATTACCCGTGTAGGAGCGAGTTTACCTCGCGATCTTTTCACTGCTCGCCACATAAAGTGGCTCCTACCAAAGTGTTCACCTATGGGAGCAAATTACCCGTGTAGGAGCGAGTTTACCTCGCGATCTCTCAACTGCTCGCCACATAAAGTGGCTCCTACCATAGTGTTCGCCTATGGGAGCAAATTACCCGTGTAGGAGCGAGTTTATCTCGCACGCTTTTAACTGCTCGCCGCGTAAAGCGTCTCCTACCAAAGTGCTCACCTACAGGAGCAAAACTCTCGTGTAGGAGCGAGTTTACCTCGCGATCTTTATACCATCTAAAGCTTAAAGCTTACGCCATGGCCAGCTCACTCTTATCGCCCATCCAGCGCCAGATAACAGGATCAACAATATCGCTGTGGTTTTTAAGCACGGTAAAAGCCAGGCTTCTAACTTGCGGTAATAAATGTTTATCACGGCTAAGATCGGCAATTTTTAGCTCTGCCAATCCAGTTTGTTTTGTGCCTAGCACTTCACCCGGACCGCGGATCTCAAGGTCGCGCTCAGCGATGACAAATCCGTCGTTACTTTCTCTAAGCACCCCTAAACGCTTTTGCGCAGTGACCGACAGTGGCGCATGGTAAAGCAGTAAACAATGTGATGCGATTTGTCCGCGACCAACACGGCCGCGCAACTGATGCAGTTGTGCCAGACCCAAGCGTTCAGGGTTTTCAATGATAATAAGGCTAGCGTTGGGTACATCCACACCTACTTCAATTACGGTAGTGGCAACCAGCACATGAGTATGACCCTGTTTAAATTCGTCCATAATGGTCTGCTTTTCTTGGGCTTTCATGCGGCCATGCACCAACGCGATATTAAGCTCTGGCAAGGCTTCGGCAAGTGCTTTGGCGGTGTCTTCTGCGGCTTGGCATTGAAGCGCCTCCGACTCATCTATCAGCGTACATACCCAGTACACTTGACGTTTGTCGTCAACGCAGGCTTTTTGCACTTTTTTGATCACTTCATTGCGTCTGGTATCTGGCACGGCGACGGTCGTGATTGGTGTTCTGCCCGGTGGTAGCTCATCGATAACTGAGGTTTCAAGGTCGGCATAGGCCGTCATTGCCAAGGTTCTCGGGATTGGGGTGGCAGTCATCACCAACTGATGTGGATAGCAATCGCCAAACTTTCCCTTTTCTCTCAGCGCTAAGCGCTGGTGCACGCCAAAGCGATGTTGTTCGTCGATGATGATAAGCGCAAGGTTAGAAAACTGTACTTGCTCTTGGAATAACGCATGGGTGCCGACCACCATCTGTGCTTGCCCTGAAGCAATTCGCTCCAGCGCATGAGTGCGTTCTTTGCCTTTGGTTTTACCACCCAGCCATACGGTTTCAATGCCAATAGGTTCAAACCAATTAAGGAAGTTGATGCCGTGTTGCTCGGAGAGGATCTCAGTGGGTGCCATCAGTGCTACTTGGTAACCCTGTGCGATGGCTGTTAACGCGCTGAGTGCTGCCACAAGGGTTTTTCCTGATCCGACATCCCCTTGCACCAATCGCATCATGGGGTAGGGATGTTGTAAGTCGCTTTTGATCTCAGCTACTACTCGACTTTGGGCATTGGTCGGGGCAAATGGTAAGGCCGATAAAAACTGTGCTTCAAGTGGATTGGTAGGCGGTAGTGCAACTGCTTTCACCGCTTGACCTTTTTGCCTAAGCTTAAGCAAACTGAGGTTTTGTGCTAATAACTCTTCAAATGCTAAGCGTGCTTGAGCGGGGTGTTGCCCGAGTTCTAATTGGGTTAAATCGACTTCCTGTGGCGGGCGGTGCAGTAATAGCAGCGCCTCTTTTAAGCTTTGCTGCGATGGCCGATACTGAGCTGGTAAATAGTCTGGTACATCATATTTGCGCAATAACTCAACGGCTTGATCGGCAATCGCCCGAATGCTCAATTGCTTCAGCCCTTCGGTCGTCGGATAAACAGGTGTGAGTGTCGCAAGGCTTGGGTCGCAAGGTGCAGAGCGGGTTTCTTTGATGCTGTATTCTGGGTGAGCCATTTCAAAACCATGGCGGCCACGGCGAACCTCACCAAAACAGCGGATTATTTTGCCTGCTTGCATGGCGTTTTTTTGCGCCGCGTTAAAATTGAAAAAACGCAGCGCGATCCGCCCCGTTCCATCATTAACATAACATACCAGCATGCGGCGTTTGCCTTGCGTGATTTCGCTGCGTTCAATCTCGGCTTCAATGCTGACATGACTATGCGCTTGTAACTCGCAGATAGGATAGGTGCGCGCACGGTCTTCGTAGCGTAGTGGAAGGTGAAATAGCATGTCTTGCACCGACTGAATGCCTAGTTTGGCCAAGCGTTCGGCTGCTTTTGGGCCTACGCCTTTTAGCTCAGTGACGGGGTAAGTGGCCAAATTTGGTGTCGACATGCTATTCCTCTAGCGCGATCCGCGTTATCTATTTTTTCTGCTTAAACTTAAGAATGTCCCAAAAGGTGTCGTCAGCAACAATTTCACCGTGCTCATCAAGCGCAGGGTAAGGTAACCCTTTTTCTCTACAGCGAGTGGCAATAATTGGATGACATCCTTCAAATAGTAACTTATGTTTTACCACAGGATCCATCATATCTGTACGTTTGTACAGTCCAGCTACATCTCTTTGGCGCTGCGCCTCGTATAAAATAAGTGCTGCGGCAACGGATACATTCAGGGATTGCACCATACCTTGCATTGGGATCACGATATGCTGATCTGCATGCTCAAGTGCGCGGTCTGAGATCCCAAGACGCTCTTGACCGACAATAATGGCGGTGGGTTTGGTGTAATCAATTTCACGAAAATCAACGGCGCTATCACTAAGGTTGGTTGCTAATAATTGTACACCCGGGTTTTGTTCACGGATCGTCGCAACAGCCTGGTCGATATGCTCATGCATATGGGTTTCTACCCAATTTTTGCTGCCACCAGAGGTATTATTAGTTAACCGTCTTTGATCTTGTGGCCATACCGCATGTACATGGTGACAACCAACCGCATCTGCGGTACGCACAATCGCTGACAGGTTGTGGTGCTTATGAACTTCATCTAAACACACAGTGAGGTCGGTTTGGCGTCTATCTAATACGCTTTTGACACGATGGTATCTATTCTCAGCCATCTACTTACTACTCTAAATCAACAAATTCCCGCGATTATAACAAAAAAGGGGCTAAGGCATAACGGTGCGCTGAATCGGGTTTTGCAGTGAGATCAGCGTTTCGGTTGACTGGATAGACTCAATAGTTTGCACTTTATTGATAAGTACATCTTGTAGGTGGTCGATGGAGCGCGCCATCACTTTGATAAAAATACTGTAGTTACCTGTGGTGTAATAGGCTTCAACAACCTCTTCGAATTCTTTAAGACGTGCAATGGCCCCCGGATAGTCCCCGGCATGTTTTAGGTTTATTCCGATAAAACAGCAGACATCATAACCAAGCCGTTTAGCATTAATGCTAACTTGAGTCCCTTCAATGATCCCCGCTTGCTTCATTTTTTCGACCCGAACATGGATGGTACCGGCGCTAACGGCAAATCTCTTTGCTAATTCCGCGTAGGGTGTCCGCGCATTTTCCTTTAATGCGTGAAGGATGGATTTATCTAGATTGTCGATCTCATAATTTTCCATGTAAATATCCATTGGCAATTATCGTTTATTTAAAATTTATAGCATATTTTTGATGAAAATAATTATGTAAAGGTGTTTTTGTTGTGGGTTATTGATGTTTTTGTTGGTTTCTTTAAATATAGACTTAACAAAACGACAAATTCGGGAATGAGGACCTAACCATGTTGAGCAAGTATCAAGAGACACAAAAACAGATAGCACGAGTAAAGCAAGTATTTTCAGCACAGCTAACCGAGCAATTGGGCTTAGTTGAAGTACAAGCCCCAATTTTGGCGCGTTTGGGCGATGGTATTCAAGACAACCTAAGTGGCCACGAGCAGGCGGTACAGGTAAAAGTGAAAACGCTACCGGACGCGCAGTTTGAGGTAGTACATTCACTTGCTAAGTGGAAACGTAAAACATTAGGCGATTATGGTTTTGCTAAAGGCGAAGGCCTCTATACGCACATGAAAGCGCTACGCCCAGACGAAGACAAGCTATCGCCAATCCATTCTGTTTATGTTGACCAATGGGATTGGGAAAAAGTGATTTGCGAAAACAGTGAGCGCTCGCTGGCAAAACTAAAAGAAACAGTTGAAACCCTTTATCGCTCAATTAAAGCAACGGAAAAAGTGGTTGAGGATGAGTTTGGCATTGCGGCATTCCTCCCTGAGAAAATTACGTTTGTGCACAGCGAAGAATTACGCACTATGTATCCAGATTTCACAGCCAAGCAACGTGAAAAAGCGATTGCTCAAGAATATGGCGCGGTATTTTTAATTGGTATTGGTGGCGAGCTTGGTGATGGTAAAATTCACGATGTTCGTGCGCCGGATTATGACGATTGGTCAACGCCAACATGCGACAAATACCAAGGGCTGAATGGCGATATCTTGGTATGGAACCCGGTATTAGAAGACGCTTTTGAAATCTCATCAATGGGTATTCGTGTTTGTCCTGATTCGCTTGCAAGACAGCTGAAATTAACCGATGACGAAGCGCGCTTGAGTTTAGATTGGCACCAACAGCTGGTTGCAGGGGAATTACCACAAACTATAGGCGGTGGGATTGGCCAGTCGCGTTTAGTGATGTTGCTGTTACAAAAGCAGCACATTGGTCAGGTACAAGTAGGGGTATGGCCTGAAGAAGTGCGCAGTAGCGTGGCTGATTTGTTGTAAAAAGATCGCGAGGTAAACTCCCTCCTACATGAGGGTTTTACTCCTGTAAGTAAGCACCTTAGTAGGAGTCGCTTTACGCGGTGAGCAGTTAAGAGAACGCGAGGTAAACTCGCTCCTACATGAGAGTTTTGCTCCTGTAGATATACACCTTGGTAGGAGCTGCTTTACGCGGCGAGCTGTTAAGGGATCGCGAGGTAAACTCGCTCCTACACGAGAGTTTTGCTCCTGTAGGTAAGCACCTTAGTAGGAGCTGCTTTACGCGGCGAGCAGTTAAGAGATCGCGCGGTAATCTCTCTCCCACACGAGAATTTTGCTCCTGTAGGTAAGCACCTTGGTAGGAGCTGCTTTACGCGGCGAGCAGTTAAGAGATCGCGAGGTAAACTCGCTCCTACACGAGAGTTTTGCTCCTGTAGGTAAGCACCTTAGTAGGAGCTGCTTTACGCGGCGAGCAGTTAAGAGATCGCGCGGTAAACTCGCTTCTATACGAGAGTTTTGCTCCTGTAGGTAAGCACCTTGGTAGGAGCCGCTTTACGCGGCGAGCTGTTAAGAGAACGTGAGGTAAACTCGCTCCTACACGAGAGTTTTACTTCTTTGGATATACACCTTAGTAGGAGCTGCTTTCGCGGCGAGCAGTTAAGAGATCGCAAGGTAAACTCACTCCTACACGAAAGTTTTGCTCCTGTAGGTAAGCACCTTGGTAGGAGCCACTTTACGCGACGAGCAGTTAAGAGATCGCGAGGTAAACTCGCTCCTACACGGGTAACTTGCTCCCATAGGCGAACACTATGGTAGGAGCCACTTTATGTGGCGAGCAGTGAAAAGATCGCGAGGTAAACTCGCTCCTACACGAAAGTTTTGCTCCTGTAGGTAAGCACCATAGTAGGAGCTGCTTTACGCGACGAGCAGTTAAGAGATCGCGAGGTAAACTCGCTCCTACACGAGAGTTTCGCTCCTGTAAGTAAGCACCTTAGTAGGAGTCGCTTTACGCGGTGAGCAGTTAAGAGATCGCGAGGTAAACTCGCTCCTACACGAAAGTTTTGCTCTTGTAGATACACACCTTGGTTGGGGTCATTTAAGGTGATTTTTCGTTAGTGTATTCTTATACGTTACTCGGTATAATGTCCGCTTTTAGCACTGCGGCAGACTTGAGTAAAGCAACATTACTCGGCCGGTATTTATTGTTGAGAACGACTATGACATCACCTACACGCGGTAATCTGTTTATCCTTTCTGCACCTTCTGGTGCGGGTAAATCAAGTTTAATTAAAGCGCTATTAGAAAAGCACAACGACATTAAAGTCTCGGTGTCTCATACTACGCGCGCGCCTCGTCCGGGCGAAGAAAATGGTGTTCATTATCACTTTGTTTCTGTAGATGAGTTTAAGCAGTTGATCGACAAAGGCGACTTTTTCGAGTGGGCACAAGTATTTGAAAATTTCTATGGTACTTCGAAGCAAGCGATCGAAGAGCAACTTGCTGCGGGTGTCGATGTATTTTTGGATATCGATTGGCAAGGTGCGCGCCAAGTGCGTGAATTAATGCCGGAAGTAAAAACAATCTTTATTCTCCCTCCGTCAACCGCTGAATTAGAAAGTCGCTTAAATAGCCGAGGCCAAGACTCGCAAGAAGTCATTGCAGGTCGTATGGCAGAAGCGAAATCAGAAAGTTCACATTACAATGAGTTTGACTATATTTTGGTCAACGATGACTTTGAGCAAACACGCAGTGAGCTTGAGCATATTGTGATTTCAGCACGGTTAGAACAAAAAGCACAAGCTGTACGTCATCAAGCGCTGATCGCTGACTTGCTAAAATAATTACTTTTGAACCTGAGGTTTGGATAAGGAATGGCTAACTTATTGTATTTAAAATCGGCCTAATTTATATCCTTGTTTAGCCAGAGAGTTTTAGGGGGAACACCGCTCCCGCGTCCTGCTCTCGCTAAGGTACCTACATCCTGTAGGCAAGGCGAATTTACGTACCAATAGCGGGCTATTGGAAGTGAATTCAACGCAGTTAGCGCTAAAACTGGCTGCTAGCAAGACATTAATTATCCACAGATCAGGTTTTTTAACCATCAATACTTGGCGAAAGGCTAGACATACAGTAAACTAGCCTTTTGCATAATGAACTGAATTTGGAGTGCTTCGATGGCTCGCGTAACTGTAGAAGATGCAGTAGATAAAATTGGTAACCGCTTTGACTTGATTTTAGTAGCAGCGCGTCGCGCTCGCCAAATTTCTGTAGGCGGTAAAGATCCTATGGTTGATGCTGAAAACGACAAGCCAACCGTAATCGCGCTACGTGAAATTGAGCAAGGTTTTGTAACCACAGACTCACTAGATATTATTGACCGTGAAGAGCAGCAGAGCCAAGAAGCTGCAGAGCTTGCAGCTGTTGCTGCAATCGTTGGTGGCAACCGCTAATCCAACCACTGTCTAAATTTCAATAATGCCAGCTTTTGCTGGCATTATTGTTTTGAGAACCAGCAAAATACATCCGTGTCATGTCCTTAACTTCCTAACAAGTCGCATAAATTGTTCATTGGCATTGCTGGTTTTTCATCGTATATTCTTAAGTAATTAGCTTGTAACCCGCTTTATACTCGCCGAGTATATTCTCTGAAACATTGGAGTGTGAATGTATCTGTTTGAAGGCCTCAAAAAGAAAATTTCAGAATATTTGTCACCAGAAGACGTTGAGTTGGTGCAAAAAGCCTATGTTGTGGCTCGTGAGGCACACGAGGGACAGACGCGCTCCAGTGGTGAGCCTTATATTACCCACCCGGTGGAAGTCACCCAGATCTTAGCGAGTATGAAGCTTGACCATGAAACACTCATGGCCGCGCTGATGCACGATGTTATTGAAGATACAGACTTTAGCCAAGACGACTTAGCCGAAATATTTGGCGATACTGTCGCTGAGCTGGTGGAAGGGGTGTCAAAGCTCGACAAACTGAGTTTCAAAGATAAAAAAGAGTTCCAAGCCGAAAACTACCGCAAAATGATCATGGCGATGACCCAAGATATTCGAGTCATCTTGATTAAGCTTGCCGATAGAACACACAATATGCGAACGCTTGGGGCACTGCGTCCTGATAAGCGCCGTCGAATTGCTCGTGAAACGTTGGAGATTTACGCCCCAATTGCAAACCGCCTAGGTATTCATGATATTAAAAACGAGTTAGAAGACTTAGGGTTTCAGGCGTTATATCCAATGCGTTATCGTGCGCTACGATCAGAGGTCGCAAAAGCACGTGGCAATCGTAAAGAAGTGATCAGTAATATTCAAACTGAAATCGAATCTAGGTTAGAAGAAGCTGGGATCCAAGGCTCAGTTAAAGGTCGTGAAAAGCACTTATATAGTATTTACCGCAAAATGCTGAATAAAGAGCTGATGTTTAACGAGGTGATGGATATTTATGCGTTTAGGATCAACGTTGATAACCTTGATACTTGCTACCGTGTGCTAGGTGTTGCACATAATCTATATAAACCAATTGAAACGCGCTTTAAGGATTATATTGCCGTACCAAAAACCAACGGTTATCAATCACTGCATACATCATTAGTTGGCCCTCATGGTATTCCAGTTGAAATCCAAATTCGTACACATGATATGGATCACATGGCAGACAAAGGGGTTGCAGCGCATTGGATGTATAAAAAATCTGGTGATAACGCTGGCCACACTGCGCAGCAGCGCGCGCGTCAGTGGATGCAAAGCTTGCTGGAATTACAGCAAAGTGCCGGTTCCTCTTTTGAGTTTGTTGAAAACGTTAAAACCGAATTATTCCCTGAAGAAATTTACGTCTTTACACCAGATGGCCGCATTGTGGAGCTGCCTATGGGGGCAACGGCGGTAGACTTTGCTTATGCCGTGCATACTGATGTCGGTAATACCTGTGTTGGTGCGCGTGTAAACCGCAAGCCGTACCCACTAAGCAAAGCGCTGGACACCGGGCAAACAGTAGAAGTGATAACCAGTTCAGGCGCACATCCAAATGCAACATGGCTTAATTTTGTGGTAACGGGTAAGGCACGCCTTGGGATCCGTAACTACCTTAAGAGTCAGCAAGAAGAAGAAGCTATTTTATTAGGTCGTCGCTTGCTTGATTCAGCCCTTGGTGAATACAAGCTGGATGATATTCCACAAGAACAAATTGATAATGTACTGGAAGAACACAAGCTCAACACCTTACTAGAATTATTGGTTGAAATTGGCTGCGGTAATATCATGAGTGTATTGATAGCAAAGCGCTTATTGCAAGATGATAATGCTGTAGAAGATATTGCAAAACGCGCGAAAGCCGCGATAATCGGTACTGAAGGTATGTTGGTGACTTATGCTAAATGTTGTCGCCCTGTGCCAGGAGATGCCATTACAGCCTACGTAAGCCAAGGTAAAGGGCTAATGGTGCACCGTCAAGAATGTAAAAATATTAAGGGTTGGCAAAACGAGCGCTCAAAGTACTTCGTGGTGAAATGGGAGGACAACCCAGAGAAAGAGTATATCGCCGCGCTTCGCGTTGAGATAATCAATCACCAAGGTGCGTTAGCTAAGTTAACCAATGTGGTCGCAACAACACAAGCAAACATTGTTGAGATCGCAACAGATGAGAAAGAAAGTAATTTATACGTGATTGATTTAGGTATTACCGTGAAAAACCGAGTTCATGTTGCAGATATCATGCGTCGAATTCGAGTAATGCCAGATGTGCAACGCGTGTATCGTAAAAAATAAAGGAACATCCATGAACAAAGCGATTATTTCAACAGATAAAGCGCCAGCAGCAATTGGCACATACAACCAAGCAGTTAAAGTGGGCACTGCTGTTTATTTATCGGGTCAGATCCCATTAGTCCCTGAAACGATGGAATTTATTTCTGACGATTTTGCAGAGCAAACACACCAAGTATTTAAAAATTTAACCGCAGTGTGTGAAGAGGCCGGTGGTGAGCTTCAAGATATGGTTAAGGTGAATATCTTCCTGACAGACTTAAGTAATTTTGCAACAGTCAATGAGATTATGGCGCAATATTTCAGAAAGCCATATCCAGCACGTGCAGCCATTGGTGTAAAAGAATTACCAAAAGGTGCACAGGTAGAAATTGACGGCATTATGGAGTTGCCATCAACGAACTAAGCGTAGTGCTTCTGTAAGCTGTATACTCGTTTGCCCCCGTACTAGACGGGGGCAAATTATTTGTGCAGCGAGGATACATTACACAGCGCGACAGAGTGGGCTGTACCTACTGGATGCGACCCCTATTTAATACAGAGTATTAAGTCAAATTGGTATTAGCACATATTGGTTGGACAATCGCAATGTAACGTATTTGGCTCTGGAACACAGGCTAGCGCCTTTGACGGGCACTCTAGTGTTGCAGCATCGGTATCACAGTTTAAGTTACGGCTACAGTGATAAGAACAACCGCCGCCAATCTCGCGAGTGTTATAATAATCCAGTATTCGCGGAGTCCCTGATAATGACTTTAGTTGCTTCTTGTTCAGTTTTAAATCCATCGTTTATTCCTTCAATTGAGTTAAGATAAAAGCAGCATAGAGGACTATGACTTATGCTGCGGCTCGGATTTTTTAGGCGTTAAGTCTTCTTCACTTTCATTAATTGGTGCAGGACGAAAACGTTCAACGTAAACGGTTGCTAGGATGACAGTTAACATGCAAGCCAGCAAAAAGCTTTTAATGTATAAATAGCTTCTATGTACCCAATTCCAATTCCAAAATGGTTTCGCTACTTCTTCTGAAACCCCGAATATGTAATCCATATTACGAATTAAGTTTTCTAAGAAAGCTAGCCCATCAACCACTATGAATAACAAGAAAATACCAACTAAAAGAATGTCTGCATGAGTCATATAAACATACTCTCGCATTTTTGGCTGATACTTACCTACGAATAGAATGGATAGCCTAACCCTATTCTTAAATATTAAAAATAAGGAGATATCAACAAATAAGTGCAGTGTAAATATGACACCGTTCGTAAAGTAATAAGGAAGGTTATATTGAGGTGAAAGTGTAACTATTAAGGTGTATAAAGCCAGCTCAATGACAGTTACACTTATTAGTAATATACTTATGTGTAGAATGTTAAGCATATTTCGTGAAAAATAAGCGATGCTGAGAACCACTGCTAATGTATGGAGGTGGTAAGCCATATCAGTCTTGATATGCGCTATTGAAAGTAAGATAGCAAACGCAATTACAATTAGATAAAAATACCAAGTTGTTTTCATATAACCTTTACTCTTTTTCGGCTTTAGCCATTTCCTTTTGATCTTGGGTCTTCAAGTGAGCCACCATGGCTACCTCCCTTTACACGTTGAATCTCAAAGATATTTAAGTTTCTAAAAACGATCTTTTTAGGTTTCTTAGGTGACATCATATCTATATCCTTTTATAGGCTTTGCAGTGGTTAAAGTTGTTAATACTTTACTCTGGAAAGCCCCTATTGAGAACAACTTGTAAAGCCAAATGTGGTCTACCTACTTGGTTTCGGATTTATTTTTATAAGTAAAATACCAAACGGCCTAAAGTAAGACTTAATTTCATACGTCGTAACTTCTTGAGTTGGATTTTACAATTTCTGTTTCTATTTTTGGATCATCGCCAATTTTTCCTGTGCGACCACTATTACCCACAAATTTGGCAGAAGTAATATCCATATCCTTCATAGGCTTTTGCGGTTGCTAAACTGTTAATACCCTACCTGTAAAATCAATCATTGAAAGCAACTGTAATTATCTGATTTTAGGGTCTTTCTTTAGAAGACCACCACTTCCTCCAGCGATAGTGCGTAACTGGTGAAGGTTAAGCATTTGCGGGGTTTGCACTTGCTGAGTGTTAAGCTCTAGTCTGTAGCATTTTAATGCTTTGTCATGACTCTCACCTTTCACTCGTTTTACTTCTCTGCGGTGCAAATACTTGTTATTATTAGAGAATATTGCTTTATTTGTTATCCCTGTTTTTTTCATATTTCTTTTGCTTGTTATCATCAGTGTTTTTCCTTTTAGTAACAGTTTCATCTACAAATTAGGGGACTTACTCTTCCACTTTCTTTGCAGTAGGAGAAGTCGGGCTTTTACGTCTTAGCTGAGAGTCACTAATTAAGTTCCTTAAAGCTTGAAACTGTTTGATTATGGGAGAAAGGTCAATATCACAATACCTACACCAAACTTGAAAGTGATCCCATGGTATTCGACTCACACCATTTTCATAGTTTTCGTAGGTTTGGCGGCTAATACCTACAAGATCTGCCATTTGCTGCGTGGTTTTTTGGGCAGCAAGACGCATTCTTCTGAGGTCGTCACCGTTATATTTAAAATAGGGATTGCCCACCAATATAGTCCTTTCTTGTATGGGGGAGTATGCTCAATGCCACCCAAGTTATTTTTATGTGTAATCTTTGTTAACTGTAAATTGTAATCAATAAAAATGTTTCTGCAAGAGGAAATTAATTTGTGAGCAGATCTATTGGTTTTCATTTAGTTAATATAAAAATTGATTCGACAAGATTTTTTTGCAAGGCCTTTGATACTGTTTTATGACGTTAATAATAGTGTAACAACAGAGGATGATATGGACTATCTACGTCAATATAACGACCTGAATATTCTTTATGTGGCACTGAAAAAAGCAAGCCACAATGACCCGAAAACATCAGACACCACCGCGAAGTGGTTTTCACTGGTGGAAAGTACGTTATTTGAATTACAAGAATTGGCACACATGGAAAAAGCGTATATGCAGAAATCACGCTCAATGAACAATCTAGTTGAACTGGTATATGCCAGTGCACCGAGTACGGAATAGCGCGATAAAGCACCGTTTGCAGTGGTAAGAGTGCCAATCAAGCTAGAGTATGGGTTGGCACTCTTTTTTATTGTTTATAGCTTTGCTACAACTCAAATGGTGCGACGCCTTTGGCTTCCATCATATAGCCGGTTTGCGCGATGTCGCCTTTCCATGTTGAAACTTTAATAACGCCACTGACTGTGATTGCATCATACAAGYTTTCGATGGGAACACCGTTTTTAATTTTGACATGCACAATTTGATTGGGCGGTGGCGGTGGCACATGAATACAAGCGCCAAAGTAAGGTACGAGTAAAAACTCGGTGATCACTTCGCTGTCACCTTCAAGTGGTACCACAAAGCCTGGTAAGCTTACTAGTTGACCGTCCAACTCTTTAACGACAGGGGCGTCTAAATCGGGCTGGATCCAGTTTTGTTCAGCGCCTTCATGGCTTGCCGCATCTTGATTACTAATTTGTACATGCCCTTTTGGAATTAAGTCTTCCCAAAACAGTTCTTTCGGTGGAGCTGCCTTTGCGGCACCACTGAGTATCATCGCTGTGATACATGCAATAAAATAAAAAACGTGAGTACGTGCGTTTAACTGCATTTTTTTCCTCTTAGGTTTTAATTTGCATGCCATCGGCAAGCGAGTAAAAGTAAGCGCGGGCGGCGGGAATAGCGCCAATCAGTGTACCTGCGCCTATAATAACGCTAAGTAACGTGAGTTCWTAGGCTGAGAGTGGGCTGAAACTGAGCACTACTCCAAATTGGCTTTGCAGAGCCGATTGTGCAGCAATGAGCAGGGCGTAGAAAAGTGCAACGCCAAAAATACAACCTAACACAGTAATTAAAATTGCCTCGCTGACAAGCAGGGTAAAAATATGCCAAGGTCGCGCCCCAACGGAGCGCAGAATAGCCAACTCCCGACGCCTTTGGTTTAAGGTGGCCAATAGGGAGGTCAACATACCAAGTAAGCTTATCAATACAACTGCGAGCGTGATAAGTAGCAAAATTTTCTCGACAATATCCAGCATTGCCCATAATTCTCTTAATGTTACCCCTGGCATGATAGCGAGTAGAGGTTCACCTTTATATAAATTAATATTTCTGCGCACTTGTAAGGTATAAAGAGGTGACTCAAAGCCCAGTAAAAATGCCGTAATTTGTTTGGTTGAACCAATTAAATCACCCGGTGTTGAATTAAGGTTGTGAAGTAAGGCGCTACTGTTTGTACTGCCATGCTCATGCTCATGCTCATGCTCATGCTCATGCTCATGCTCAGCGTCGTGGTTTGCGGTGTGCTGTGGTCGTGAAATCTGGCGCGTTGCTTTGCTGTGACCTGTGCTGTGCATCTTTTCTATTGCACTGAGTGGTACATGTAGCGTTTTATCTACCGGTGTGCCAGTTGCAGCCAAAATACCAGAAATAACCAGCGGGTTGTCATCGTGGTGATGGAAACTGGTGTTGCCCATCCCATGAGAAATAACAATTTTTTGTCCCAGCTTATATCCTAGTTGCTTAGCAACTGTTGCCCCAAGCACCACTTCTTGAGGGTTATGAAATGCGCGGCCAGCTTTAAAGGTAAGGTGCTGTTTTTTACCGTATTGGTAATGTTTGAAGTAATTGTCATCTGTGCCTAGTACAGCAAAGCCTTTGTGGCTGTCACCTAAGCTTATCGGAATGCTCCAAGCGACGCCACGTTGCGCCTTTATATATTCGTAGCTTTGCCATTGTACGGCATTGTTGGCATGGCCAATTCTAAATACGCTTGAAAGGAGCAATTGAATGTCACCAGTACGTGCACCTACAATTAAGTCGGTACCAGAAATTGTGTTTGCAAAGCTAGACTTTGCGTCTTGGCGTACACGCTCTACTGCAAGCAGTAACATCACACTAATGGCAATGGTGACCAGAGTGAGGGTGACACTGGCCTTCCTATTTAGTGTACTTTTCCATGCAAGCTTAATTAGCATACTGAGCTCCTTGATTTAATTCACTCAGACTGAGCTGCCTATTAAATAAGGGAGCTAAACTCTTATCGTGGCTAACAAAGAGAATAGATGCGCTGTAAACGGCAGCTTGATTAAAGAGCAATTTGATAAAGCCATCACGGCTGTCAGCATCGAGTGCCGAGGTTGGCTCATCAGCAATAATTATTTCGGGTCTACCAATAAAGGCGCGAGCTGCGGCTACTCGCTGTTGCTGGCCAATACTCAGCTCTGCGACACTGCGCTGTTGAGTATGTTCGTCAATCCCAAGCTCAGTGAGTAAAAGTTTGGCTTCTTGTTCAAGGGTTTTGTTTTGCGATGTGATACTTTGCTTACGCTTTTTGGAAAACTCACAGCCAAGGGTGACGTTTTCAATAGGAGATAAGTAAGGCAATAAATTGAAGCTTTGAAAAATAGTGCCAATATGGTCAGCTCTGAACTTATCACGTTGACTACGGCTAAGTGTGCTGGCTTTGGTGCCTGCTATCTCAATCATGCCTTGTTGGCAATCTAAAGTACCTGCAATCAAGCCAAGTAACGTGGATTTACCACTGCCACTTGGGCCATGTAAAAACACGTGTTCTCCTCGGGCGATATTAAGCATAGGTATATTTAATACCGGCTTGCTCGCTGTAGGCCAAGTAAACTGTAAGTGTGTAATAGTGAGCATAATGTCTCTGTACTGGCAAACAATTGTGTGATGGTATAACAGTCGCCTGCAAAGCAAAACCCCGTTAAGCCCAACAACAAGGATGCAAGTTAAATTGTGATTTTTGTTCAGCTCGACTATTATAGCGCCCCTAACCCCCTCATTATTTTGTGCCCTTTAGCAAGGCACATCCTGTCATCGGAGTAACAATGAGTAGCTACAAAGTTTTAGACGTCAATGACGATCTTCCAATTCGCACTAAAGGTGCGGTTCACAGCGGTAAAGTACGTTCAGTTTATTGGTTAACCGACGCCGACAGTGCGCGTTTAATTGAAGAAAAAGGCTATGATGTTCCGGCTGGCACAGAGTTGGCAATCATGGTGATCTCAGATCGTATTTCAGCATTTGATTGTATCTGGCAAGGCGAAAATGGCCTTAATGGTGTCCCAGGTAAAGGGATTGCGCTCAATAGTGTTGCGGCACACTGGTTCTCCTTATTTAATGAAGCGGGCCTTGCGGGTAACCATATTGTCGATATTCCACATCCTTATGTTTGGATTGTACGTAAAGCCAGTACAGTAAGAGTTGAGGCGATAGCGCGCCGATATATTACTGGCAGCATGTGGCGTGACTATGCCAAAGGAGTTCGGTCGTTTTGTGGCTTGCAGCTACCTGAAGGCTTAGAAGCCAATCAGAAGCTGGATGATGTTTTGATTACACCGTCAACGAAAGGGATCATCAAAGGAGTCGCTGATGTACCGGAAGTGGATGACGTGAATATTTCTCGTCAAAACATTGAAGATAACCTTAGTGCATTTAACTTCAAATCAGCCGCTGATGTGGATAAGTACGAACAGTTGCTCACTGAAGGCTTTACTCTGATCAGCAACGAGCTGGAAAAGCTTGATCAGATCTTTGTCGATACCAAGTTCGAGTTTGGCTATGTTGAAGACAAAGACGGCCAAGCGCGCTTAATTTATATCGACGAAGTTGGTACGCCTGACTCATCTCGCATTTGGGATGGACCTGCTTACCGTGATGGTAAGATAGTTGAAAACTCAAAAGAAGGGTTCCGCCAACTCCTGATAAACAATGTGCCTGACAGCGATGTATTACTAAATAAAGATCGTATGCCAGAGCGTGAAGCACTTGCCCGTGATTATTTATTGCCAGAAGCCGTGATGATGTCTGTGAGCGAAACTTACGTGGGTATTGCCAGTAAAATTGTTGGCCGTGAGTTAGTCATTCCAACAGATCCACGTCAAGAAGTCATTGATATTCTTGATAAGCATTACGGTCTTATCAAATAACTTTCACACACCAATTTGTTTGCCTTAATAACAAGTTTATTAAGGCAGATTTTCTTATTTGCTTGCTTTTCGAGGCAAGGTCTCTTTTACTTAACCTAATTATTACGATTAATAGAGCTGCTGATGCTTGCCTTTCTTTTGCCTCAATTTTGGCTGTTGCTGCTATGCGCTTTGACTAGTCGCGTCGTGGCGGCTACGCAGTTGCGGATTGTTGATGAAAACGGTATGTCGCTTCAGCATGCCGTTGTTGAATTGCAATCGTCAGCAGCACAACCAATCGCAAACAACATCGCTATTATGGATCAGCTCGATAAGGCCTTTGTGCCCTTTGTGTTAGCAATTCAGCCAGGGCAAGAGGTTAACTTCCCAAATAGCGATGATATTCGTCATCACGTTTATTCATTTTCACAAACCAAGCCATTTGAACTAAAACTTTACTCTGGTACGCCAAATCAACCACTTATGTTTGAAAAAGCAGGAATAGTAGTGTTAGGTTGTAATATCCATGATTCAATGGTGGGCTATATTTATGTCGCTGAACAGCCGGTATTGATAACGGATGCACAAGGCTTGGTTAATTTACCTGACAATATTGATACCGTGATGGTATGGCATCCTTATCAAACTAAAGACATCGATAAAAAACAAACTGTTCAGATCGAAAGCAAAGATAGTCAGATATCGATAACAATTGAAATAACCACTCCAGCGCCACGCAATACGTTTGGGGCGCGCTTCGGGCAGCATGAATGAACAATAGTTTTAAACATAAAATAATCAGTCTATGTATTGCGCTTATTTTGTTAACCGCAGGAATAAGCTTGGCAAGTTTTTGGTGGTCTACAAGTAAATTTAATGAAGCTCAAGTACAACGAAAAATCCAAGTCGCACAAAATGTGTATCAACAGTACTTAAAAGCAAGAGAGCGCCTGCTGGTTACTGCTGCGACGGTACTGACAGCTGACTTTGGTTTTAAGCAGGCTGTCGCAACACGAGATGCACAAACAATAAGTAGCGTATTACTCAATCACTCCCGCAGAATAGACGCTGATCTGATGCTTTTGCTTGATGTTAATGGTGATCTTATCTCTGCAAATGCTCAAGGTATAGAGGTACCAAGCGATATTCGCACTTGGATGCAAGTACTGAAAAATCATCAAGATCATTCCGCTTTCGTAGTGTTGAGTGAGCAGCTTTATCAAGTCATCATTTTACCTGTTCGTGCGCCAAGAACGATCGCATATTCAGTAATAGGGTTTGAAGTTGGTAAATCTGTTGCTGAGGAATTAAAAGAACTCACAGGTATGGAGAGTAGTTTTGTTGGTGCGACTGATAAGCTCAAAGCCAGCTCTGTTGCTGGTTTGTCCCTCGGAAGTGATCTCTTTGCTTTTCTTGAGTCGCAAAAGACAACTCGATGGCTTGGCGAGTATGCGGTTTATAAAAGCGCCGAAGTGAATTTACCATCATTGGATAGTAATCCCATTAGTTTAGTGTTAAGTGCAGACTTAACGACGCAATATCAAGAGTTCGATAAAATGGTGTTTACCATTATATTGCTTTCCACAGCTACTATTTTACTCGGTTTTATTACCAGCGGCATTGTTGCAAAAAATCTCACTACACCACTTAGTAAGCTAACTGAGCTTGCTAAGCGATTTGCTAAAGGCGACTACTCAGCCAAATTAGAAGAATCTCGCCCAACACAAGAGATATGCCAGTTGGTCGATGCCTTTAATGAGATGGGTGAAGATATTCAAGAGCGCGAAGAGCAAATTCGATTCCAAGCAAGTCATGACTACCTAACCGGCTTTTATAATCGCAATGCCGCATTGGATAAGTTACATAAAGTACTTGCAGGTGGTACTGAATATTATTTTATCGCCATAGACATAAAAGGGCTACGTCATATTAATGACAAGTTAGGGCCTCGTGTTGGAGACGATTGTATCAAAGCCGTAGCGCAGCGCATTGCAGAGATAAACGCTTCTGACACAGGGTTGAATGTGCGTTTAGGAGGCGATGAGTTTTTAGTTGCCCATCAAGCGCAAGCGTGTGAAGACCCACAGCAAGCTGTATTAGGTATTGTGCAGTGTGCACAGCGGTTAAATCAAGACTTGAGTCAGCCCTATATGGTACAAGGACTGGATATTTCTCTTCGCTTTAGTATTGGCGTAGTGCATTATCCCAAACAAGCACATACCCCAGAAGATGTAGTGCGTCGTGCCTTGATTGCGGTAGATACAGCAGCACATGATGGTCATGAAGTTTACTATTATCAGTCAGGTGAGGATGAAGCTCACCTAGAACGGTTGCAAATCATTGACGAGTTGAGACAAGCAATCAACAGTGATGATGGTCAATTGTTTATGACATATCAGCCAAAACTCAATATGAAAAGCAATCGCATTGATAAAGTTGAAGCACTGATCCGGTGGCAGCGCAACAATGGTGAATGGGTATCTCCTGAACTGTTTATTGATTTGGCCGAGCAGTCGGGGCTAATTGTAGATTTGACTCAGTGGGTACTCAATACCGTAATAGCGCAGGTCTCTAATTGGAGCAGACAAGGAGAGCATATAAAAGCAGCCATCAATGTATCGGCTCAAGACATTATCGATAAAGATTTTCTACCACATTTACAATCATTGCTACAGCGTCATAAGGTGCAGCCTGAGCTTATCACTATTGAGCTTACAGAGCGTGACATGATAGAAAACGAAGAAAAAGGCATTTCGGTTTTGCAAGCGCTTAAGCGTTTAGGTGTACAGGTTTCACTTGATGATTACGGTGTTGGCCAAACGTCGCTTGGGCGACTTAAAATGTTGCCAATAGATGAATTGAAACTCGATAAGGTATTCATTTTAAAATTGGCACAGTCTGAAAAGGACCAATTTATTGTAAACTCAACCATTACGCTTGGGCATCAACTTGGTTTTAGTGTGGTGGCAGAGGGAGTAGAAGACAAAGCATCACTCGAGCTATTAGCAGATATGCAGTGCGACTACGCACAGGGCTATTATTTAAGTAAACCGCTTAAAGCTGACGACTTTGACTTATGGTTAGGAAGGTATCATGAGGTGGGGTGAGCTTGCCATTATCACCTTGTTATTTGGGACACCAGCCTATGGCGCAGTGGGTAAGCTGCTTGCTACTCCTGGGGTGTCACAAATTGAGGGGAGTGCAGGTGGTGGTATTGTGCCTTGGGCACAACTTGCTGGTTATGCTTCGCAAGATGAGTGGTCAGTTAGTGGTTTTTGCAGTCGAGCTAGTTTGAAAGATTATCAGCTCGATGTCTGTGGAGTACAAGCCAATTTATTCAACCGAGTAGAGTTGAGTTTTGCTCGGCAAAATTTCGATGTTGACGCCCTCAACCTAGATATTGAACAAGATATTGTAGGTGCGAAGGTACGCTTATATGGCGACATTATTTATAGTAAATACCCGCAATTGAGTATTGGTGCTGCGCACAAATCTTTAGATGATGCTTTGGTTGCAGACTTGCTCGGTGCTAAAGATGATGTGGGGACGGATTATTATATCGCCGCAAGTAAACTGCACTTGGGCGCTATTGCAGGTTATAACTGGTTTTGGAATGTCACTTTGAGGCACTCCCGGGCGAACCAACTCGGTATTTTAGGTTATGGCGGGGTAAGTAACAGCTCCCCATGGCAGCTTGAAGCCAGCAGCGCTATATTTTTATCAAGGCATTGGGCGATCGGCGCAGAATATCGTCAGAAGTCAAATAACCTTGGCCTTGGAGAGTCAGATTGGAAAGACTTGTTCGTTGCTTGGTTTCCCAATAAGTCTGTTAATGTAACTGCGGCTTGGCTAGATCTTGGTAAGATTGCAGGACAACCAGCTCAAACTGGGTGGTATCTATCATTTACGGGATATTTTTAAATGCAGTGGCCAGCATTAATAGTGCTAGTGATACTATTAACAGCATGTAGTACTTCGACTTCATCGTCTTCATTATATGAGCAAATAGGGGGCAGCGCTGGTACTGAGAAGCTAGTCGACGCCTTTATTCAGCAGATTGGCAATGATGAGCTGATTTTGCCATATTTCACAGACACTAACGTGAGACATTTCCGGCAAGGCTTTATTAATCACCTTTGCGATACCTTAGATGGCCCCTGTCGTTATGAAGGTGACAATATGGTGCAGATCCATACTGGCATGCGTATTAGCGAAGCGGACTTTAATCGTGTGGTTGACTTGTTAATCAATGCTATGAATGAAGTTGGCATACCACAAAGGGTGCAAAATCAAATTTTGGCACGCTTGACACCGCTGCGTGGTGATATTATTTACCTCTGAAGCCAGTTATGACTCAGTAGCACGTTGATTAGACAAAGTTAAACTCAGGCGTGGCTTAATAACAATATATCACCTCGTTCTTGATTCAAACCTCATGTTATTGAGCAAAAAAGCTGAATTTTTTAGGGGATTTCTGTACTCTTAATGGTATTAATCCAAAGTGTAGTCATAGCCTATACTCATTTATCGGTATGATGTTTGATACGCATAATACCAATTCACTTAACTAAGATAATTGGTATAACTTGTAGAAGAGAGTTAGTTTGAAAAAAGTCATCACATTCGGCACCTTTGATATTTTCCACGTTGGCCATGTAAACATTCTAGAACGTGCACGTGCGCTTGGTGATTACCTTATTGTCGGGATTTCATCAGATGAGTTGAATTTCTCTAAAAAAGGTAGAAACCCAGTTTACTCTATTGCTGAACGCTTAAAAATAATCAGCTCTTTACGGTTTGTTGATGAAGTGTTTGTTGAGGAGTCTTTGGAGTTAAAAGCGCAGTATCTACGAGACTTTGATGCTGATGTACTGGTAATGGGCGATGACTGGAAGGGGAGGTTTGATATTTATAAGGATATTTGTGATGTAGTGTATCTAGAGCGTACCCCTTCTATATCAACAACCGAGATTATTGAAGTGGTACGTCAGCCTAGGGACAACTAATCATGAAGCATGCGGTGGATGTAACTTGGCTTTTTGCTAATTTAGCGCGCGTAAAGGTACTTGATGCGGGCATCGTTAAACCCGGTCAGCAGGGGCCATACCAACCACCCGCAAAGATCCAAGGTGCGCTACGGTTTGATATTAGTGGTGCACTGTGTGCCGAACAAGCTAAAACGCCGAATATGTGCTGTAGTGCCGCTCAGTTTCAGGCAGAAATGCGCCAGCTTGGCATTAACCATGATGATGTGCTGGTGGTGTACGATGATAAAGGCATGTTTAGTGCGGCAAGAGCATGGTATATGCTCAAAAAAATGGGACATGAGCAAGTTTTTGTACTAGATGGCGGACTTCCTGCTTGGTGTGAAAAGCAGTATCCAACCTGCCAGTCCTACCTGATGCCAGCGATAGCTGGAGACTTTGTCGCAAACTTCGATGATAGTGCATTTATTGATAAAGATGCTGTGATTGCCAATATACCATCACAACAAAGCCTAATGATTGACGCCAGAGGCGCGAAGCGATTTTCTGGAGATGAGCCGGAGCCCCGTGCAGATATGCGCGGTGGTCATGTGCCTAAAAGTAAAAACCTACCATACACGCGTTTATTAAACGCCGATGGCTGCTTTAAACCACTCACTGAGCTTGAAGTGTTATATGGCGACTTATCAAAAAATAAGACTAAGCCTCTGATATTCTCTTGTGGTTCAGGTGTTACAGCTTGTATTTTAGCGCTGGTGGCTGACGAGCTAGGTTACCAACAGTTGACGGTATATGACGGCTCGTGGAGTGAATGGGGCGCTGATCCCGATGTCCCAGTTGAAACAGGCGAAAGTACCAGTCATACCAATTTGACTTAATACTTGCTCAATTTGAAGGAGTAAATCTGACGCTAACAGCGTTAAAAATTTCTCATTTAGAACAACTAAATAGCAAAATTTTTGCCTAGTTATCAACAAGATCTTCCCGCCTCAAAATAGACCCCTTAATTAAGCTAATTGGTATTAACCTAAACTGGATATCACGTCTGATGAGAGGGATGTTACACTTTTGAGCTGGAAAAATGTCACCTCATGTAGGGTGGGGTCGTTGGTTGAAAAAGGGCACCACTACATGGCCCCTTTTTCGTTCTCAATTACTTGTGATAAGCAAGGCAAGCTTCAACTTCGTTCTTCGATCCTAAAATAACACCAACGCGCTGGTGTATTTCTTCAGGTTGAATATCCAAAATACGCTCACGGCCAGTATGTGCAATACCACCAGCTTGCTCGATAAGCATCGCCATAGGGTTTGCTTCGTAAAGCAAGCGAAGTTTAAACGGTTTGTTAGGATCTTTACGATCTTCTGGGTAGGTGAATAGGCCACCACGACATAATACACGGTGAACATCTCCTACCATTGCTGCTATCCAGCGCATATTGAAGTTTTTACCGCGAGGTCCGGTTTCTCCTGCAAGCAAATCCTCGATGTAGTTTTGCATAGGAGGTGTCCAATGGCGTTGATTGGAAGCGTTAATGGCAAACTCTTTTGTGTCCTCTGGTATCTCAGCGAAATCTTGCGTTAACAAGAAGCTTCCGTGGGTCTTATCTAGCGTGAATAGGCGTGTACCTTTACCTGTGGAAAGCGCTAGCATAGTCGATGGGCCGTACAATACGTAACCCGCTGCGACTTGTTTATGGCCAGGCTGCATGAAAATTGCAGGATCGCTTGGATCAGAACCCTCTGGCGCTTCCATAATTGAGAAAATTGTACCAACTAGTGAATTAATGTCAGTATTTGAAGAGCCATCGAGCGGGTCAAAGGCAACAATATACTTAGCGTTAGGATCACCTGCCACCGTGAAGTCTTCCTCTTCAGAAGCAATGGCTTTTACATATCCAGACTCAAGCAAAATATCTTTTAAGAGTTGATTTGACAATACATCGAGTTTCTTTTGAGTTTCACCTTGGATATTTTCATCAAGGGTAGAGCCAAGTACGCCTGAGAGTGCACCTTGACCAACTCGGAACGATATTTCTTTACATGCCGCGAGAATGGTACGGATAAGAGATACCAACTCACGAGAACAACCATCTTCTACTAACACCGGAGGGAGTCTACGCATTTTTTAAGTCCTGATTACTTTGTGTTTATAGCAATAAATAATGTGAGAGGTGCTATAATACCAATTTGACTTAATACCTGCTCAAATTGAAGGAGTAAATCTGACGCTAACAGCGTTAAAAATTTCTTATTTAGAACAACTAAATAGCAAAATTTTTTCCTGGTTATCGACAAGATTTTCTCGCCTCAAAATAGACCACTTAATTAAGACAATTGGTATAAACTGCGCTGTAATTCGTCTTGAAAGGCTGTAAATTGTATACGATTTCAGATACAACTGGGGTTAAGCCTCAAAACCATAAATAACAAAGAGCAGCCATGAGCAAAATAAAGTACTTCACTCACACTGTGTCGGCTTTGTTGTTGTGTATGATAACTCATGCACACGCAGCAATTAAGCCTATAGATGAATTTACTGCCAGTTTTAATCATCACCCCGGTTTTTACGCCTTTTACAGTGACGCTTCAAGCGGCAAGTTATATTTAGACATCGACAAGTTTAATGCACCCTTCTTACTACAGCATAGCTTACCTTACGGCATTGGTTCTAATGATATTGGTTTAGATAGAGGTCAGTTAGGTGGCACCCACCTTGTTCAGTTTGAACGCTTTGGTGATAAAGTCATGCTTCGTGCGATAAATACGTATTATCGTGCTAGTGCCAATAATGAAGCGGAAAAACAAAGTGTTAAAGAGGCCTTTGCCTCAAGCATACTGCATGGGTTTAAAGTCGTCGCTGAGGATAACGACAGTGTACTGATAGACTATACCCCTTATTTACTTAGTGATGTGCATGGAGTTTCTCGTACGCTTACTAGGCGAAACCAAGGCACTTTTACTCTAGACAGCAGCCGCAGCGCAGTATTTATGCCACGCTCAAAGGCATTTATAAAAAATACGGAACTGGAGGCTGTGCTGACTTTTACAGGTAATAAGCCTGGAGAATATGTTCGTCAAGTCAGTGCAGATCCTCATGCGCTCACCGTACATCAACACCACTCTTTGATTGAGCTTCCCGATGACAATTATCGGCCGCGGGCATTTCATCCGCAATCGGGTTACTGGAGTATTGAGCATAAAGATTACTCTGCACCACTTGGAGAGTCGATGCTAGTGCGCTACATTCCGCGCCATCGTTTAGAGAAAAAAGATTCAACTGCGCCAGTATCAGAAGCGGTAAAACCAATCGTATATTACCTAGACCCAGGCGTACCTGAGCCGGTGAGAACCGCATTACTTGATGGTGCAAAGTGGTGGGATCAAGCATTTGAAGCTGCGGGCTATAAAAATGCTTTTCAGGTCAAAATCTTACCTGAGCATGCTGATCCCATGGATATTCGCTACAACGTGATCCAGTGGGTGCATCGTGCGACGCGAGGTTGGTCATACGGCGCATCGGTGATCGACCCACGTACCGGTGAAATTTTAAAAGGGCATGTTACGCTAGGCTCGTTGCGTGTGCGCCAAGATATCCTTATTGCAGAGGCTCTTTCTGCGCCATTTGTTGAAGGAAATGAGATCACCGAGCGGTTACATGCGATGGCACTGGAGCGTATCCGTCAACTCAGTGCTCACGAAATAGGCCACACTTTGGGGATTGCGCACAATTTCTCTGCATCGGTAAAAGACCGAGCATCTGTGATGGATTACCCTCATCCACTGGTAAGTTTTGAAAATGGCAAGTTAGATGTGACCCAAGGCTATGCCAAAGGAATGGGCGCATGGGACACGCAGGTTATTAAATATGGTTACAGTGATTTTCGCGGTGTCGATGAGGCAACTGAACTTGCTGCCATCCTAGCTGAAAATAAAGCGCTGGAGCTGGAGTTTATTTCGGACTCAGATGCCAGGGCTCAAGGCGGTGCACACCCCACAGCTCACCTTTGGGATAATGGCGCAGATCCTGCTGCTGAGCTACGGCGAGTACTAGAGGTACGTCAACAAGCCTTGGATACTTTTGGAATTAACAGCATTAAAAAAGGAGTTGCGCTGTCACAGTTAGAAGAAAGACTCGTGCCGCTTTATTTATTCCATCGCTATCAAGTTGAAGCTGCGGTTAAACTTATCGCAGGGGTGGACTATGACTATGAAGTACGTGGTGAAGAGGTAATAAAAGGAGCGCAAGTCGTTGACAAGGCACGGCAACAAAGTGCAACAAACGCACTATTGGACACGCTTTCACCTGATACCTTGGCTATCGCGGAGTCGATTTTAGCTTTGATCCCACCCAAAGCTTATGGAGAATATAAAACTCGCGAGAGTATCAAAGGTCGTACAGGGCTAACCCTAGATGCCATGGCGCTTCCAGAGGTTGCTGCACAGCATAGTCTAGATTTATTGTTACATCCTCAACGTTTAAACCGCCTCGCACAACAACATGCGCGCGACCCTGAATCTTTTGGCACACAGGCGCTACTAGATTCAATGTATACACGCGTATTTGAGCAATCAGAGAGTGCAGGTATGAGACAAAAACTAAAGCAAAGGGTGCAATATCTAAGCGCGGTGAAACTGGTGACACTGAGTCAAAGTGATAAGGTCGCTCCTGAAGTGCAAGCGCAACTAAAGTTTTATTTAGCAAAAATAGCGAACGCGTTTAGCCACTCATCGGTGTTTAACGACGTATCATTTGATAAGGCGTTTAGGCATATGCTGGCTGAGCAAATAAACCAGTATCTACGTTCAGGTGAATGGAGCGGGCACTTTAAAACACTTGATATGCCACCAGGCTCACCAATCTAACATACAACCTTAGCCATAGGTGGTTTTCACTTTGCTTGAACTTGGATTAATAACATGCTCTTTAGTCGTTGTTTGTTTGAGTTCAAGCCTTACTGCTTGAATATAGAACTGTGCACTTTTTAGTGTTATTGAAAGCTGAATTATCAACAAAAAAGAAATTATTTATTGACAATAGTACCTTTTTTGGTAATTTCAAATGACTGCTATTTAAGCTTGTATGGGTACAAACTCAATTTAGCAGACATAATTAGGCCAGTTTTATTATTTCGTTAAGTGATAACATTGGCTGTATTCTGAGATATTGGATTATTTCAACAGGAAAATTGAAAATGAAACTAAACCTAAATAAAAAAAGCATCAAAAACCTATCTCGTGATAACAAAGCGCTACCTGTAAACGCAACTCCAGCTATTGCCGGTGGTGTAGCAACAAACCTATGTAACAGCGATGGTTTACGTTGCGACAGACCGACTACATACACTATGTCTATTGTGATTTGTAAAACTGAAATGTAAGCCTATTCAGTAATCAGGTAAACCTGAACTCAGGTTGCTACTGATATAGAAAAACCTCGTCAAAATATGGCGAGGTTTTTTAGTATCTACTGTTAGCGATAGCAGAGCGCKGCTATCGGCAATACTTTCTCGCCTCAAAATAGACCACTCAATAAAGATAAAGGATATAAACCCAATATTTATCCAAATCTTAAGATGGTTATATATCCTCTCTTTATGACTTCTATAAAAAGCAACTCTCTTTAATCAAACGTGTCAGTATCGCTTGGCTGGGCTGAATTTTTTCCATTGCTAGAAATTCATTTGGTTGGTGTGCTTGGTTAATAGAGCCTGGCCCCATCACAATGGTTTCGCAGCCAAGTTGCTGCAAAAATGGTGCTTCAGTACAGTAGTTAACCGCAATCGCTTGCTGCCCTGATATGCGCTCAGCCATCTTGACCAGCGCAGAGTCTGTCGAGCCAGTAAACGCAGGAATAGGGTCGTGCATGTCCATAACCGAAACACAGTTTGGATAGCGAGCGTTAATGGGCGCAACTGCATCTATCAACATGGCTTGTAGCTCTTTAATACTCAACCCAGGTAAAGGGCGTATATCAATATGTAATTCGCAGCAGCCACAAATACGGTTTGCATTATCGCCACCATGGATGTGCCCAAGGTTTAGAGTTGGATAGGGAATTGCGAAATGTTTTATTGAATATTTATTCTTTAATTCTTCTCTTAACTTTAATAAATTTGCAATCACTTGGTGCATGATCTCAATGGCATTTAGGCCCCGTTCAGGGTCTGAACTATGCCCTGAACGACCAACAATACGAATGGCGCTGGTCATATGCCCCTTATGAGTAAAGACGGGCACCATATCGGTAGGTTCACCAATCACACAGCGTGCAGGTCTTAGGTTGGGATGCTTAGCGATAGCCTGTGCACCAGCCATGGTTGTTTCTTCATCAGCGGTAGCTAAAATCATGATTGGTGCACATTGGTCACACTCATCTAATTCACCAATAGCGTTTAATATAAAGGCAAAAAAACCTTTCATATCAATACTGCCAAGGCCATAAAGTTTATTGTCTTCCATGCTCAATTTAAATGGGTCAAATTGCCATCGACTTTCATCAAATGGAACGGTATCGGTATGTCCCGCTAACATTAAGCCGCCATCACCACTACCTCGTCTTGCAATCAGGTTGTACTTACCTTTTGCCTGTTCAAGTTCCGTCACTTCAACTGTAAACCCTAACGTTTCGCACCACTGTGCGAGTAGCTGGATCACATTCCGGTTGCTCATGTTTAGACTTTCTTCTAATGCACTGATAGATGGCGCTGCGATCAGCTGTTGGTACATGTCCAAAAAAGCGGGAAGTTTCATAAAAATTCCTAAAATACTTATTCAAAGTTCTTGCATAAAAATATAAAGGTGTTTAAAGTGAATATCAATTCACTTTTTTAGCATAAATATATTTAGGGGCAGCAATGCGACGATTTGACTTCAACACTTAGAAAAAACAATTCCAATTAAACTTTTTAATCTTGAGAGTACTATGTTGAATGTATCTATAATCGGAGCGAGCGGCTACAGTGGTGCTGAGCTTGCTAAGCTGGTTGCCAGACACCCTGAATTTTCCCTTACGCACTGCTTTGTGTCTGAACAAAGCACAGATAAACACAAACTCATCAGCGAGTTATATCCAGAACATACCGGCTTGTTAGATATTGAGCTTGAACCACTAAATCAGCAAGCATTTTCACTCATTGAACAATCTACAGATTACGTTTGTTTGTGCACTGACCATAAGGTAAGCGTGGAGCTTGCTCCGGTGTTTTTACAAATGGGAAAGCGAGTATTTGATCTGTCTGGTGGTTACCGCTTATCTGACAATGAGGATTATGAAACCTACTACGGTTTTTCTCATCCATATCAAGACTGGCTAACACAAGCGCAATATGGCTTAGCTGAATGGTATGGCGATGCGATTAAAGCGGCGAAGTTGGTGGCCGTTGCTGGTTGTTACCCAACCGCTGCGCTCAATGCACTCAAGCCATTACAACAGGCTGACTTGATATCAGCGCAGCCTGTGATCATCAACGCTGTTTCTGGTGTAACAGGTGCTGGTAGAAAGGCGAATGTTACAAGCCATTTTTGTGAGGTATCACTCGCACCATACGGTTTGTTTACGCACAGACATACCCCCGAAATTGAGAAATATCTAAGTCATCCAGTGTTGTTTACGCCGCATTTAGGAAATTTTAAGCGTGGTATCTTAGAAACAATCTACGTCACTCTGAAGGAAAATGTCACTGCAAATCAAGTCGATGCTGCTTACCAGGTGCTGGCTGATGAACCACTTATTAGACTAAAGGCAAGTCAACTTCCATCAATTAAAGCTGTTGAAAATCAGCCTTTTGTTGATATTGGTTGGCAACAAAAAGGCAATCAGCTGATCGTGGTGGTGGCAATTGACAACTTGCTTAAAGGCGCGGCAGGGCAAGCGTTACAGTGCATGAACTTGGCGGCGGGGTTGGATCATTATCAAGGTTTAGGAATGTCAGCATGAGCAAACAAACTTGGGTGATTAAACTCGGTGGTGCGGTGCTGAATCAATCAGGTGCAGCGCAAGCACTATTTTTAGCCATTAAACAAATTCAACAAAGTGCACCACATAAACAGTTTGTAATTGTTCATGGTGGTGGGGCATTAGTTGACAAATGGTTAGCAGATGCCGGGTTTGCTACGGCAAAACATCAAGGTCTGCGCATAAGCCCACAAGAGCAAATGCCTTATATTGTTGGTGCGCTAGCAGGTTGTGCAAACAAGCAACTGATGGCAGATGCCATAACGGCGCAGCTTAATCCTGTCGGGTTATGCTTGTACGATGCTGGGTTTACGACCACTCAAAAACTAAAAGCATTAGGCCGTGTCGGTACATGTGAAGCGACCGCTGGAGGGATGCTTGAAGCTATATTGGAGTTCGACAAGTTACCAGTGGTGAGTTCAGTGGGTATTGGTGTTGATGGTCATTTGTATAATGTCAATGCTGATGAAGCAGCCGCTGCAATTGCCAATAAACTGGGGGCTGAACTTATTTTGATGACGGATGTCGCTGCGGTACTGGATGAAAATAAACAACCACTAAATCAGCTCAACGCAGAACAAATTACTACGTTAATCGCACAAAAGGTCATTGTGGGCGGGATGGAGGTCAAAGTTAAGACCAGTCTTCACGCTGCCCAACACTTACGACGAGGGGTGTACATCTCTAGCTGGAAAAAGCCAGAAAACTTAATTGCACTGCTCAATGGTGAGCATGTGGGTACACAAATACTTCCGTAGGATCAAAACCATGACAAAACACTTTTTAACCGGTTTGGAATTAGATCAAGCCAAAGTAATCGCGTTGCTGAAACTTGCAAAAAATATAAAGGATCATCCACAAGAATATAACCAAGTCCTTGCTGGGAAATCTATCGTTACCTTATTTGAAAAACCGAGTTTAAGAACTCGACTCTCGTTTGATATTGGTATTCACAAATTAGGAGGCCATGCCGTTTATCTTGACCAGCAAAATGGCGCCATGGGAGCGCGTGAGTCTGTAAAAGATTTTGCCTTAAACATCGCAACATGGGCTGATGGATTAGTTGCTCGAGTCAATCATCACAGTACACTTGAAACATTGGCGGAGTTTTCATCTGTTCCTGTAGTCAATAGCTTGTGCGATCTTTACCACCCATGCCAAGCTTTAGCTGACTTTCTTACCTTGTTTGAAACCTATCAGGATGTCAGCCAAATCAAAATTGCTTACCTTGGTGAGGGGAATAACGTTACTCACTCGTTGATGCTGCTCGCAGCGACACTAGGTAGTGACTTTGTTGCTGTATGTCCAAAAGGCCACTCTCCTGATGCCCAAATTGTTAAACAAGCGGAGCAGATTGCTGCGGTAAATGGGGCATCTGTATTAGTCAGTGACCGAGTGGAAGCGGCTGCTGGGGCAAATGTACTCTACGCTGACACTTGGGTATCAATGGGAAATCAGACACCACTTGAACAAGTGAAAGACACATTTATGCCCTACCAAATCAATCAGCAATTGCTAGAGGCTTGCGGTGCACAAACTGTGCTGCACTGTCAGCCAGCCCACCGTGAGTTTGAAATTACATCTGAAGTAATGGATGGGCCAAAGTCAAAAATTATTCAACAAGCTGAAAACCGCATGCATGCGCAAAACGCACTGTTGGTATCGCTGTTTAACAAAGATTACGTTTGAGGTGAAAAACATGAGCAAGATTAATAAGGTTGTACTGGCTTATTCAGGTGGTTTAGATACATCAGCGATTGTCCCTTGGTTAAAAGAAAACTATGGGTGTGAAGTGGTTGCATTTGTTGCGGATGTCGGTCAAGGCGAAGAAGAGCTTGCCGGAGTGGAGCAAAAGGCAATCGCGTCAGGTGCTTCTGCTTGTTATGTCGTCGACCTAAAAGAAGAAATGGTTAGCGACTATATTTATCCAACGCTGAAAACAGGCGCAACCTACGAAGGTACTTATTTGCTTGGTACCTCAATGGCTCGTCCTATTATCGCTAAAGCACAAGTGGAGATCGCACGCAAAGTTGGCGCTGATGCTTTATCTCATGGCTGCACCGGTAAGGGAAATGATCAAGTGCGGTTTGAGTCTTGTTTTTCTGCCCTTGCCCCTGATCTTAAAGTGATTGCGCCATGGCGTGAATGGTCATTATCAAGTCGAGAGTCGTTACTCGATTACTTGGCCGAGCGAAATATTCCTTGTGCTGCCTCTGCCACTAAAATTTATAGCCGTGATGCCAATGCGTGGCACATTTCCCATGAAGGGGGAGAATTAGAAGATCCATGGAATGAACCAAGTTCACAAGTGTGGACCATGACAAACTCCCCTGAAGCGGCACCAGATAAGCCTGAATATGTGTCTTTATTAGTCGAAAAAGGGGAGATCACAGCGGTTAACGGTGAGCGTTACTCTCCATATCAATGCTTAGTGAAACTCAATGAGATTGCAGCGCCGCATGGTGTCGGTCGGGTTGATATTGTTGAAAACCGGTTAGTTGGTATGAAATCTCGTGGTTGCTATGAAACACCGGGAGGCACAGTGATGATGGCTGCTTTACAAGCCATAGATGAGCTAATTCTAGATAAATCATGCCGCAAATGGAAAGCCAGCTTGAGTGAGGAGTTTGCACATCTCGTTTATGACGGTCGTTGGTTTACGCCTCTCAAAGACTCTATTTTGGCAGCAGCTGAATCATTCGCACAGCAAGCAACAGGGGAAGTGGTACTTAAGCTTTATAAAGGCCATGTGCAGGCTGTTCAAAAGCAGTCAATAAATAGCTTGTACAGCGAGGACTTCGCGACCTTTGGTGAGGATGACGTGTATGACCAATCACATGCTGAAGGCTTTATTCGTCTTTTCTCTCTGTCTAGCCGTATTTCGGCATTAAACAAACTAAAACAGCAATAAATTAGGAGCATAAAATGGCATTATGGGGCGGCCGTTTTTCATCAGGTCCTGATGAAGCATTTAAGCAGTTTAATGATTCTTTGCCTTTTGACTATCAGTTGGCAGAACAAGATATTGTTGGTTCTATCGCTTGGGCTGGAGCACTGAAGCAGGTTGACATATTAAGTGAAGGTGAGCACCAGCAGATTGTTTCAGCACTTAAGCTACTGTTGGATGAGGTGCTTGCTGATCCTCATAGCGTTGCAAAGGCTGGATATGAAGATATTCATTCGTATGTTGAAGCTAAACTAATCGACAAAGTTGGCGATTTAGGTAAAAAGCTGCACACAGGGCGAAGCCGTAATGATCAGGTAGCGACTGATTTTAGATTGTGGAGTCGAAAAACGGCGCAGCAGCTACTAAATGCGTTGAGCGGGCTTAAACAGGCACTAGTCACGCTCGCTGAGCAAGAGTTAGGTACCATTTTGCCAGGTTATACTCATTTGCAGCGTGCACAGCCAGTTTTATTTAGTCATTGGTGTATGGCGTATGTAGAAATGATTGAGCGAGATGAGTCACGGCTGCATGATGCTTTAGATCGCTTGAACGTGTGCCCTTTAGGCTCAGGCGCACTAGCTGGCACTGCGTATCCCATTGACCGTCAAGCACTGGCGGTCAACCTTGGGTTTAGAGAAGCTGCTCGCAATAGTTTAGATGCGGTATCTGACCGGGACTTTGTCGTTGAGTTGCTAAGCTGTGCTTCTATCTCAATGATACATTTATCCCGTTTTTCTGAAGATTTGATTTTTTACAATTCTGGTGAGTCAGGGTTTATAGAGCTGGCGGACAGTGTAACTTCAGGCTCATCTCTTATGCCTCAAAAAAAGAACCCTGACGCATTGGAGTTAATCCGTGGCAAAACAGGGCGAGTTTTTGGTGCATTCAGTGCCATGATGATGACATTAAAAGCACTACCACTTGCATACAATAAAGATATGCAGGAAGACAAAGAAGGTTTATTTGATGCCATGCCGACTTGGCTTGCCTGTATTCATATGGCTGAAGCGTGTGTAAAAGGCATTAAAGTCAATGGTGACAAAACGCTTGCAGCAGCCAAAGGAGGACATGCTAACGCAACTGAGCTGGCTGACTATCTTGTTGCTAAAGGGATCCCCTTTAGAGAAGGTCATCATATTGTTGGGGAGTTAGTGCAGTTAGCAATTAGCAAAGGACAAAATCTTGAGAACTTGAGTATCGAAGAGTTTCAGCAGGTATGTTCAGTGATCGAAAAAGATGTATATCCTGTACTTGAAATTGACGCATGTATTGCCGCCCGCCAAGCATTAGGCGGCACTTCTTTGCCGCAAGTGACAAAAGCGATTAAAGCGGCAAAAAAAAAGCGAAAAATTCAAGTTCGTGATGCCAATTTAGATGATGTCGAAGCGATAGCGGAGCTTATACAGTACTGGGCAAAGGTGGGAGAAAACCTACCTCGAGCCAAGAGTGACATGATCCATAGTATTAATGAGTTTGCAGTGACTGAAGTTGACGGCAAAGTGACAGGATGTGCATCGTTATATATCTATGACACTGGGCTTGCTGAGATCCGCTCTTTGGGGGTGAATCCCAATTGCAATGTGAAGGGGCAAGGTCAAAGGTTGGTTGAGCACTTATTAGAGAAAGCCAAAAAGTTGGCGCTTAATCGGATAATCGTACTCACTAGAGTGCCAGGTTTTTTCACAAAGCAAGGTTTTAATAACTGTACTAAAGACAGTTTGCCTGAAAAAGTTATGAAGGACTGCGAGCTGTGCTTGCGAAAAGATAATTGTGATGAAATTGCTATGGATTTCATTATAAAACAATCATCTAGCTTAAGTATTCCATGTAAATTTGTGGCTTAATAGTCATCAGGTATTGGGTAAGGGCGCGCATTATTTGGCGCGTTTTTTATAAGTTGACTTGTTTTATGTTAATTTTGTGTGAATGTTGGCATGTTGTGTGCTTGATATTTCCTGATAATTTTGTTGACGACTCTGTTTAGGAGTTGAATTGATATTTTGTATTTTTGAGGGAAATCATGAAAAAAGCCATCTTAGCTAGAAAAAACCAAGCAAAAACAACTAGTCAAGTAAAGTTACTTTCTGATAAGGTAATTTTAACTGAGTCTGTTTTAGGTAAAGTATCAGGTGCTCGCGGCGGTGGCGGTATCCTTATTAAGGATCCAAGATTCTGCTAATGTATAGAAAGAAGTCGAGTCCTGATCAAAATAATCTATGTATTTTGATCTTACAAAAATTGGTATCTTCTTTGACTCGATAGTGGTGGTCGGTCTTGTGACCGGCTTCCTGTTAAACTTACTGTTTTTTTTACTGAAGATAAAAGATAACCTTTCTTTAATTGTTACCAGTGGCATCGTTGCGCTGTCTTACTTGGGTAGTAACGTTTTCCTTGATTTAACCCAAGCTGATCACACTCTCTATCTACTGTGGTTTTTTTATGACCTGCTTACCATTATTCTATTAATCGGGATAAATTATAAGCTGAAAGTACCATGGTGTACTGCGCTGCACTATGTATTTTTGTTTCTAGCGATTAACTCGCTACTTTATTTGGGGTTATATATAGATTTAGGGGTATTTGAGACCCGCGAGCAGTGGTGGTTTTGGAGTGTGTATTCCGTTGCTGTGTTGGTTTGTGATTGCGCGATTGTCATTACTTTGATTATTGATAAAGATTGGCTTGGGCTGAAAAAGCTAATGGCCAGAATAAACCGACTTGGTATGCCTGATTACGCGAATGAAAGTAAATGAGCGGCATTAGCCGCTCATTAAAATTGATACTCGACGCTTAATTTCAAAGCAGCATGACTATCATCTTCTGCTAAAGATTTATCTTGCCAAGCAGTTACACCAACTTTAGCAAGTGTACCAAATACACCTTGTTGATACCCAAGCTCCAACTGGTTTCGTTCGAGGTCTTGAGTTTCATAATCAATGCGCTTTAATTTTGCATAGGCACCTACGCCATTGGTACTAAAATAGTCTAGCGCAACCGTGATACTTTTTGCGCCTAGTCCTGTGCTGGCGCCAAGCCATAAGCCTCGCTCTTGGTAATTCGCTAAGTCGAGGCTGTTATCTCTTGGGCAAAGTGACAGAGTGAGGGCATCTTTGCACTCAATATTGGTATCTGAATACTCAACAAAGCCTTTTAGGCGGTGAGTTGTGTTGCCCCAGTAGCTCTCTACTCCTAAGGTAAACATTGGCTCATCTGGCAAAGCGCCACTGTCGTTTCCTCCCGCAAATTCACCATAAAATGCAAATGGTCTGTCGCCTAAGCGAGTTGAATACTTTATATCAACACTGGTGAGTCGTTGTGATTGCTTTTCACTTTCAAGGTTTTGTTGTTGATACACAAAATCACTGTAGGTGGTACTAAAGCCCAGCTCCAATCCTTGAATAGGAAAAGCAGCGGCTCGAAATCCCCAGAAATCACCTTCTTTTTTGTTGCTGATGGTTGGGCGTTGTTTTGCCATGATAGCGGTTACTTGCCAAGGCCCTACAAAAGACAGAAAACTTGGGCCACTATAGTTATTATTTGCTCGACTTAAGCGGATTGCTTTCATCGGTGCTGCATTATTAGAAAGCATCAGAGCATTTTCATTGCTTGGCCCCCACCAGTAACTTAAGCGCTCAGCACTGAGTGACCAATTACCAAATAGCACTGCCATATGGCTACCATGATGATTCACATATTTACCATCTTGGCTTTCATCTGTGTAGTTAACCGCTACCTTGGCACTGACAGACTTGCCGGTGATGATCCCAAAGCTGCGTACCCCAGAACGAGCATCATGACGTTGTCCAAAGCCGGTCGAGCGTACGTCAGCACCATTGAAGTGAGCAGTTACACTGCTATAGCGTTCTCTTTTTGCTTGCTTTAGTGCATGGCGCAGGTGTGCTAACGCGAAGCTTGCAGTTTGCGATAAGTTACGATCATCAACACTTGCAAGATCATTGACAATTCCGCTCCACAGCAGCGGGTATTGATTCACTGGGCGATTGATCACTCCCTGCGCAACGAGCAGGTCTATACTATGCTTAAGCTCACTCTGGGATACTTCTATCCATGGTGAGGCATGAGCACAGGTACCCATCAATACAGCAAGGGATAATAGGCTTTTTTTCATCCGTGTAATTTTTCCTCTAACGCGTTGGCGACCAGTGGGTGAACAAACTCACTGACATTACCTTTGTGAAGGGCAACTTCTTTTACCAAAGTTGATGAGATAAATGAATTCTTTTCAGATGGCGTTAAAAACACGCTTTCTAAATCAGGGTGCAATCGACGGTTCATATTTGCCAATTGAAATTCATAGTCGAAGTCAGATACCGCTCTAATGCCACGGATCAAAACGTTGGCTTGTTGTTCTTTAGCTAAATCTACCAATAAACCAGAAAATCCAATGACTTTTACATTTTCGTGCGATTTTAAAATTTCTTGAGCTAAAGCAACACGTTGTTCCAAAGAGAAGCATGGCTTTTTATTTGGATTGTGGGCAATGGCTAAGATGACAGTATCAAACATCTTTGCGGCTCGTTTAATCAAATCTTCATGTCCATTGGTTAATGGATCAAATGTACCTGGGTAGAGTGCTGTGACTTTCATGAGCATAACTGTGTTGAATTTTTTTGTATGGTAGCAAGGTTTTTTTCAAAAAACACTGGTCAGCTCTGTCGGCATGGTGCTTATCTCAGGGTAAAATTAGTGCTACTTTTATCAAGGGCGCTCAACACGAAAATGATAGGGCTCAGTAAGTTTCAACAATCATAGAGAATTGTAATGAATACCAAGGAAAAAATAATCCGTACCAGCATTGCTTTATTTAACTTGCATGGAGAGCGCGCGATTACGACTAACCATATTGCTTCTAGTTTAGGTATTAGCCCAGGCAATTTGTATTATCATTTTAAAAATAAAGAAGACATTATCAGGCAGATATTCGCACTGTATAGCGAGCATTTAAATACACACTTTAAGCCTTTAGAGCAACATAGCGAGCCGCTTGAGCAACTAACGCTCTACCTAGACTCATTGTTTGACTTAATGTGGCGCTATCATTTCTTCTATGACAATTTGACAGATATTTTAGCCAAAGATGACGAGCTAAAGAAAAACTATATTGCGTTTCAAGCTCGCCTACTAGAGCAAGTAAAAGCGGTGGTGATTGGGCTGAGAGAGTCGGGGGTTATCACGATTAATGACGCTGATGCAAAAGAGCTCGCCCATATGCTAAAAATGACCGTGAGCTTTTGGACGCCTTATGTGAAAGCAAGGCGAATGACGGGCGTGTTAGAACAGCAAGATATATACAATGGCATCGTCAAGGTGCTCATGTTATTTAAACCTTATGCTACGCAAATGAGTATGCCCAAAATAACGCAATTACAACAACATTATCAGGCATTGGCTGAGGCAAGCTTACCAAGTATTGCTTAATTATTATTAAAGTGACAGAGCTAGGTTTCGCTATTGCACGTGAAGATTGATAGTAAATACGTTGATTATTTCCTAATCGCTTCTGAATTTGATATACTCGCGCGCCCGAACCGTCCCTCGGCCGGTGTGCGCCACGATATCGTCCTCTTTGGTCAAATCGAAGCAGCATCGCAACCGATAATCGACCTGTAGTAGAGTGACTTTTATGCTTAAATTTATCGTCAAATTACACCCTGAAATTGCTATTAAGAGCAAATCTGTCCGTAAGCGCTTC
Source organism: Pseudoalteromonas sp. J010 (assembly GCF_003934235.1). Taxonomy (NCBI): domain Bacteria; kingdom Pseudomonadati; phylum Pseudomonadota; class Gammaproteobacteria; order Alteromonadales; family Pseudoalteromonadaceae; genus Pseudoalteromonas; species Pseudoalteromonas sp. J010. The sequence continues at coordinate 38,188 of NZ_RDBW01000036.1, forward strand.
ACCAAAGTATTAGAGAAAAACATCAAAATGCTGTTGGTGCGTGTTGACGAAAACGTAAAAGTTAAAAATAACTGGGACAACATCTCAGTGACCAGTCAGCTCGATGATGAAAAAACGCGCTTGGCGTTAATTGATAATCTCAAGCGCACACCTGGGATCGTGCAATTTATTGAGGTGCAAGAGACCCAGTTTGAAACGCTTGATGATATCTATCAGCAAACGCTTGCACTAGTTGCACCACTAATTGTAGGTAAAACTTTCTGCGTTCGCGTAAAACGCCAAGGTCAGCATGAATTTACATCAAGCGATGTCGAGCGTTATGTCGGGGGGGGGTTAAACCAAAACATTGAGGGCGCAAGTGTTAGGTTGAAAAAACCAGATGTGACGGTAAAAATTGAAATTAAAGACGATAAAGCTTATATCGTCCGCCATCAGCATTTTGGTTTGGGTGGTTTCCCATTGCCAACGCAAGAAGATGTGCTTTCTTTGATTTCCGGTGGTTTTGACTCAGGTGTTGCGACCTATCAAATGATGAGAAAAGGGGCGCGTACTCATTTCTTATTCTTCAACTTGGGCGGTGCGGCGCATGAGATTGGGGTTAAGCAAGTGAGCCATTATTTATGGAAACAGTTTAGCTCAACGCATAAAGTGAAGTTTATCACGGTTGACTTTGAACCTGTTGTTGCTGAAATTCTTGAAAACGTCGAAAGTGGGCAGATGGGCGTGGTTCTGAAGCGCATGATGATGCGCGCTGGTACCGTGGTTGCAGAACGTTTGGGGATCCCTGCAATTGTGACCGGTGAGAGTATCGGCCAGGTATCAAGTCAAACACTGGCTAACCTCAATGTCATTGACCGTGTTACCGAAATGCTTATCCTACGACCGCTCATCCAGCATGATAAAGAAGAAATCATTCGTATCGCGCGTGCTATTGGTACCAATGAAATGGCTGAAGCGATGCCGGAATACTGCGGTGTGATCTCTAAAAAACCGACGGTCAAAGCACAGCTTGATAAAATTTTAGCGGAAGAAGAAAAGTTTGATTTTGATGTGTTAAACACCGTGGTTTCAAATGCCACGGTGAAAGATATTCGTGACATTGAAGTTGAAGCAAAAGAAGAGGTCAAAGAGGCTGAGTCGGTAAGCGAATTACCCGACAACGCGGTAGTGCTGGATATTCGCTCTCCAGATGAAGAAGATGCAAACCCGCTAGAACTCGAAGGCGCTGAGGTCATTCATTTACCTTTCTTTAGGTTAGCCACCAAATTTGGCGATTTACCACAAGATAAAGAATACTATTTATATTGCGCCAAAGGCGTAATGAGCCAACTACAAGCGCTTATTTTGCATGAAAATGGCTACACCAATGTAAAGGTGTATCGTCCTTAAAATAAAGAACCTTATACCGGTTAGCTTAACTGGTATTATCGTGTTGGGTGAGCATGCTTCTCACCCAATAGATGAATAGCGTAATTATTGTTGGTGAACGACATAAACGTTAAGTTGCCAGCAGAGCGTGGATAGGTTTTTACACTGAGGTATTCAACTCACATTTCTTTACTTCGTCGAGCAGTTGCTGATTATAAGGAACGGTAATATGTTGCTTCGCAGCTAACTTGCAGATATATCCACACATGGCATCAATTTCACTGCGTCTATTATTCGCGATATCCTGATTCATCGAAGAGCGATTTTCTGCTGTTTGCATCATCACGGTGTAGGCAAGCGTCAGTAACTCGTTCAGTGCTAAGTTAACCCCAGCCTTTGCAGCTATAAACTGTACTTCATTCATTAAATTGAGTATTCGGGCCGCATATTTGGGCTGCCTGAGCTGACCATTTTTGATTTGTTCAAGTGCGCTTAATGGGTTAATAGCAATATTTACAGCGAGCTTTCGCCAAAGGATTGGCATGATGTCAGAAGTGGTTTGAGCATTTTTGAATGTGCCAAACAGCTGTGAAAATAGCTTTTGATAATGACATTGAGCTGACAAATTTAGAGGGCCAAACCAAGTCGCTCCTTGGCCTGTATGGTATACCGTATCTTTAACCTTGTATCCTGCAATAGAGGTACTTAAAAAGTAAGCTGACTGATTGCTACCTAATTTGGCTAGTTCTTTTGAGCAATCAATCATGCCATTGTGGCTTAAGATCAAGCTGCCATGTGCAGATAGCTTTGGGTAGAGCTCATTGATAGCGTCAACGACTTGGTAAGCCTTAACAGGAATAATCAGGGTGTCTATGCTTTTTGCTGGGATCTCAGTTGATAGTGTATGTTGGCATGCTATTACTTGAGTGTCACTTTGTTGCTGGTAGTGGTAGGTTACAGCACGTTTTGTTCGTGTGATCAAGGTTACGTGATGAGACTGACTCAGATGTTGAGCCAGTAGCAAGCCTATCGCACCATCACCAACAATGTGGATACTAGCCATGTTGCTTTTTACGCCAGCGCGCCCAAAAATAAAATAACACAAAGTAGCTGACCGCACCGGCAACATCAGCAATAAAATCTGCTGTTGATGCTTGACGGTAGGGCAGTGAGTCTTGCATCCACTCTATTCCCGCACCGTATAAAGAAAGCAGGAGTAAGTGAAACCAAACCTTAAATTTAAATGCGTGGTGCGAGATAAAAGCGAGTATAAAAAAGACACCAAAATGCGCTACTTTATCGACATGTGGAAATAGCCTTGGAGACAAGCTCACTTCCTTAGCAAATAGCACAGTACATATGATTAAAGAAATAATTAACAAGGTTTTATAAACGCGCCGTGTCACAATTCATTCCACTTCTACATGACTAAGTCGGCAGTATAACATTGAAAACTGGCCATTGGGTGAACATACATAGGGTAAAAACTTAAAATAACTCAAACAGAGTATAAACTGTTATAATCCAGCCAAAACGACTTTAGGAGAGAAGCATGCCTTCATTTGATATTGTATCTGAAATAGAAATGACAGAAGCAAAAAATACCGTAGATAACGCGGTTCGTGAACTTGATACTCGATTTGACTTTCGTGGTGTTGATGCCTCTATTGAGTTAACAGGAGAGGTGATCAACCTAAAAGCTGAAGCAGAACAACAAGTAATGCAGTTGTTTGATATGCTTGTTGGCAAAGCAGCCAAACGTGGTTTAGATGTAGCAAGTTTTGAGTTAAAAGACATTGAGCGTTCGGGCAAATATGTGTCACGTAAAGTTGCCCTTAAACAAGGGATCGATAAAGACATGGCGAAAAAGCTTGTCAAGTTGATCAAAGACTCAAAAGTTAACGTAATATCTGCCCAAAAAATGATGTTGACATAAGTTGATATAATTAGTCAGTGAGTGTTATGACTTATCTTTACTGGTATTTTTGAAACTTCTTACCTTAAACTCAGCCATGTCTACATTTTTTATCGTAGACAACCATAACATAAATCTTTATTTGTCACATAGAAACAAATAAAAAATTCACAGTGTTGACGAATTAATAGTAAGTACCCCTCGTCTTTTATAGCATGATTTCGATTCAGTCTTAATAGAATATAGACTATCCTTAATTGCGCCTCGAAGAAGGCATTAAATACGTTATAATACGACGCTAATATTGAATTTAAAGGATAACGATATGCCCTCATTTGATGTAGTCTCAGAAGTTAACTTAGATGAAATGCGCAATGCAACAGAAAACGCTAACAGAGAGCTTAGTACACGTTTTGACTTTCGAGGTGTGGATGCAAGTTTTGAGTGGAAATCACCAGCTGTTACGGTAAAAGCAGAGAGTGATTTCCAAGTTAAACAAATGGTTGATATCTTACGTAAGCAATTAGTTAATAGAAAAATAGACCCTAATGCTATGGATATATCTTCTCCTGAGTTTTCGGGAAAGCTCTGCTATCAAAAAGTCACGATTAAAGAGGGTATCGAAAAAGATGTGGCTAAAAAGATCGTTAAGATGGTAAAAGACACAAAAATTAAAGTTCAAATAGCAATACAAGGCGAAGAATTAAGGGTGACGGGTAAAAAGCGTGATGACTTACAGTCTGTAATGCAATTGATTCGTGAGAGTGATCTTGGGCAACCGTTTCAATTTAAAAACTTTAAGGACTAGTGAAAGCTAATCCACTTTTAGTTACTAAACATCTTTGGGCGTTGATAGTTCTGCGACAGATTCTGACGCCTAAATTTCACATTATTTGGACACTATACTTAAAAGAGTATTAACTTTAACCTTGCTTAATTGCTCAGGCTAGCGGCCTTTGTACGCGTAAAAAATATAATTGCTTATTAAGGCTAATTTAGGTGTAATGAATACATAACAAGCGCTGAGCAATGCAGGGAAAGCTTCATTAATAGATTAGCTGTTCAAACCAATTGATTTGGCTAATGTCTCTAAAAAGCAAACTCCCATAGCATCAACAACACCAACTCTGACACATCGAGTGGGTAGCTGCTCAGTCCTACAGGCGATTATGCAACACAACTGCGTGTCGAATAAATACTAAAATGTTATGTTTACCTAGTTGGATAGATATGAAAGGCACAATCACAGAAAAAATGAAAAACCACTTTTTATTAGAGATGCTGTCAAAATATAAAAATCAGAGTAAGAATACACATATCTTAGAGTATGAGTTTTTAATGACAGACCTTTCGTTTGTAAGAAACCTACCAATGCTCTTTGTGGATACCGTTGCGGTTGATACTGGTTCATTGTTAGCACAAGTGGTTGAGCATTTAAAAAAAGATGGATACTTAGAAAGTAATAATCTGAAATTTAAATTTACAGAGAAAGGTGCTGAGAAAGCCAATAATCTATCAGATTTATCTAATGAAATAGAAGAGCTTGAGAATATTGCACCTCCTCAAAAGGTCAACTTTTGGAGTAGGCCAACAGGTGTTGTCATTTTAGGTTTAGTTACATGCTTTATATTTTGGCTTATTCAAACAAACTTCTTAAGTGAATTGAGAGCCCAAACATAACAAAGCCTTCAAAGCTGACGCAATAAGCTCCGCTCCGTTTTGGGGGGCTGCACCACTTTACTCCAAAACTCCACCCACGCTTATTACACAATTTAACGCGGCATTAGCCTATAKAATTTTTATGCGAAATTCACCTAATACAGACACTCCCTGCTCGTTTTTTCCATCGTCGTGCTAACAATGATTTAGTYAGCACGGGTTTGCCCCATTGTGAGTTAGTTTAAATGCTCTAAAGGTCTGTTTTGAGCGAGAAGCAGACCTCTAGAGATCAAAGTTACACTGTTTTTATGCAAAGTGCCTGATTTCGTCCCATAACAGTATTACTCGTCGTTTTGGAGTAAAGTGATAAACTTTAATTTAATACTGTGTTGTATACTTGTTTACATTGGCAGTTGTTGGTGGAATTATAAAGTTATGTAATATGAGCCGTTTTGGTATGTGATAAGCTACCAAAATCGGAAAGAATAGGCTGTTATGCCTACCAAGGAATTAGACTCTGATGGAAACCCCAAAATTATTTATATCTTATAGTTGGTCTAGCCCAACACATGAGCAGTGGGTCATTGAGCTCGCAAACGAGTTAACCGAATCTGGCATTCATGTCATTCTAGATAAGTGGGATCTTAAGGAAGGCCATGATTCTGTGGCTTTCATGGAAAAGATGGTCACTGACCCTGAAATATCAAAAGTAGCAATTGTGTGCGATGAAGTTTATGCATCAAAAGCAGATGGTCGATCGGGAGGTGTCGGAACTGAAACGCAGATTATCTCACGTGAGGTATATGAAAATCAGGAGCAAGGAAAGTTTGTTGCAATCATTCCTGAAAAAGATGATCAAGGTAAAGCATTTTTGCCAACATACTATAAATCTAGAATATATATCGATCTGAGTGAACCAGATAATTACGTAGATAACTTCGAAAAGTTGCTGAGGTGGGTATACGATAAGCCTCTTTATAAAAGGCCAGAAATAGGAAAGCGACCTTCATTTTTAGAAGAATCAGAAGGTATTTCATTAGGAACTACTGCAACCCACAAAAGAGCGATATCCGCAATTAAAGAAAATAAGCCATTTTTATCGGGGGCTCTAGATGAATATTTGACGACATTTGCGAGCAATCTAGAGAAATTTAGAATTACAGATAAAGTTGGTGAGTTTGATGAGCAAGTAATAGATAGCCTTGAGAAATTTATCCCGTATCGTAATGAAGCTATTTCTCTGTTTGTAGCGTTAGCGCAATATGCACCAACCGAAGAAAATATTTCAAAGTTACATCGTTTTTTCGAGGCATTAATACCTTATATGAATAGGCCTGAAAACATGAGTAGTTGGAGTGAATGGGACTTTGACAACTTCAAGTTTATTGCACACGAACTATTTCTCTACTTAGTAGCCATTCTTATAAAGCATGAAAAATTCTCAGAAGTGAACCTTCTATTAAATCAAGAATATTACGTGTCAGGCCAGTCCGATTACGGTAAAGATGTGATGGTGGGTTACCATGCTTTTCGACCATTTTTACGCTCACTAGAGCATAGGAATACTCGGTTAAAATTAAATCAATTATCACTCCATGCTTATCTGCTAAAGCAACGTAGCAAACATTCTGGGATTGAATTTAAACATCTTATGCAAGCTGACTTTATATTGTTCATGAGAACCGAAATACAACAATCTGATTATTATCCCCGCTGGTTTCCAGATACCTTAGTTTATCTTGGTCGATTTCACAGCGCGCTCGAGGTGTTCGCTAGGTCTTCATCAAAGTCATATTTTGAAAAATCAAAATGTATTCTTGGAATAGATAAACCATCAGACTTGAATGAGTTGATGGAGGCTTATAAAACCGACCGAAATAAGTTGCCAAGATGGCAGTTTGATTCATTTAGTCCATCGGTATTACTGGGCTATGAACAACTAGCAACAAAGGCATAACAAGTTGCTACACGCGGCGCCTCAATTTTCCGGTGAGCAATACGTTATGTGTGTAAGTCAAGGAAACAATATGTCTTTTATTTACCATACACATAAGTTTAGAAACGCTCTGGCGTACTTAATTGAGTTTGAGTCGTATAAGTTGCTCGACTGTAATGGATGGGCTTGTTTGAATAGCTTTCCAAGTGGCAGCTGTGGAGTCGTATCTGATTTATTGGGTACATACCTAACAGAGCAAGGATTTTCTGGTGTTAAAGTTATTCGTGCGAATACACAGAGTGAGATATTCCCGGGTGTAAATTCACACGCTTGGGTTGAAGTTAATAGAAAGTACGTAGACATCACTGGTCATCAGTTTCCTCAAATATCTGACTCTCGCATTTCTATTCAGGATAAACATTCATCGGGTTGGTTGTACCGCTATGCTCAAGAAGCTAAAGCAGACTTTGCCTATGATGAAGGCGAACCATCAATCGATATTTACGCTGACTTGTATCAATTAGTAGCACATCGTGTGGAGAGCATATAACAAGGGTTTCGATGCAAAAACGCATGATAGCAAGCAAGTTTAAATAAAGGCTACACAGTCAAAAATTGTTTCCTTTCGTAGCGAGCCGGAACACACTATCATTATCACAATATTGCCTAACGGCACTTTTGAAGAAATTTACAATTGCCCAGAAAATCTAGCTTGGGCAAAGTTTTTAGGCAAAACATTCCAAAAAATGGGCAATTTCAAATAGCGCGAAGCAAACTAAAACAGCCAAGTAAGCAGGTCTTCGAGCCTAGTCGTTGCCAAGAATCAGTTAACACGTCAATTAACTATGTATTTTCGGCGCTAAATTTTTTTGCCCATGGCGGGTTATTAATATAACTCACCTTTGCCCCAAAGCAAGCTAGAAAATCTTGCTCAAAGGGCTAACAACACCGATTGCGCCTTGCCGTAAAACATTAGTATAGATACATTGTCTAAAGGATTCTGCGTATTCGGCATTACGGTTTTTTAGCCAATGCATGTCGCAAGCGAAATTTAGCGCTGATAAGGGCGGAGACATCATGCACATGCAGAGCGAAAAGGCCAAAGACAGAAAACGTGACACTGATACCGCCTTGGCCTTGTCAGCATTATAAGGTAGATATCTTGCGGCTAATTGGCGTATTCAAGTTAGATGTAACAACGACAAAAGTAGAGCTAACGAGTAAGCAGCTAGATAGCTCAGGCTAGCGGCCTTTGTACACGTAAAAAATATAATTGCTTATAAAGATTAATTGAGATGTAATGAAGACATAATAAGTGCTGAGCAATGCAGGGAAAGCACATAACACTAGCTAGGAAAGTGAGAGCCTTCAAAAAGCAAATTCATACAGTATAAACAACACCAACTGTGTGTCACATAAATACTAAAATGCTATATGCAATCTATCTACTGCATCAGTTCAAACTAGAAGGATATTAAAAATGACGAAGTTTTTCTTACTCATTAGTGTTTTTAGCTTTTCAGGAGTAGTTTTAGCTGAAACACCTAAATTGAAATCAAAAGATGATTATAGAAATGACTCACATCAGATTTGTGTTAAAAAGTGGACTAAGCGGAACGAATTAGATCGACGTATGTATAATCACTGCATGGAGGGTCAAATGGAAGGATACGAAAAAGTTAAAGAGTTACACTTATACGCTGATCAAGACTTTTACTCCAAAACAGCATATCCATATTGTATAAAGAATTGGACGAAACGAGGTGTTGTAGATACTCGTATGCTTGCCCATTGCCTAGAAAAAGAAGTAGAAGGTATAAAGGACGTAATGTACTACCGTAAACAATATGGTGAAGAACAAGTTAATAAAATAGTTGGACGTGCGCTGAGTAGATATGGTTCATGGAATATGGCTGCATATTCAGTAGAGAAAGCAATTGAGTAAATTGCATACAAGTTGCTCAAGTGCACTCACTTCGTTCGTTAGGGCAATTAACAGTTGGCTTGGCGCTTCGCGCAAGTATAGCCAACTATTAATTGTCCCTTAGCAAAGCAGTAGGCATCAAGGGGAGAAACGTGCCAGAACCAACAAGTATGCAAATATTAGATACGGTCATTAAAGTTGGCTTGGGAGCGCTAGTTACAGGTGTTGTCAGTTATCTTATTAGTGAAAAAAATAGACAGCACGATGTAGAGAAAACAAAGTGGGAGAGTAGAAAATACATATTATTAGAAGCAACAAACTCAGCGCAACAGTATTTCTCTTCAGCATCAAAATTGTTGGCTGCGTTAGATGGGGTTAGCAAGGATATTGAATCTAATGGACAGCCTTATAGTGATTACAAAAAATTTTTAAAAGTAAAAGACGAGAGTTATGTTGACGCTACAGGTGACCTTGAGCGTTGTTACGCACTTTTATTGATTTTGGTTGGAGACAATTCCGAAGCATCGAAAAAAATATGGGAATACCAAGAGGAAGTATCGTCTTTAAGGAAGTCTGTGTTTAGGAGTAGTGCAGGCCTTAATATTCCAACGCAGCACGAAATTTCAAGGTATAGAGAAAATCTGAGCAATCTTAGAAAAGATTTTTATTGTAGCTTACGGAAAAATGTTGGGCTCAATAATGCCTAGCAAACGCTTTAACCAAGGGACGCAAAACAGCGGGCTTGCGCTCCTTCGTCGCTTATTTTAGCCTACTATTTTGCGCCAGTTAAACGACGCGTTAGCCAACAAGAGTTAGTATGTCAGTCATAAGCATTTATCAAGAACCGAAAGACCTTTTTTTAAAACTTGCTAGAGAGGGAAGAAGGACTTGGACTTCAGACTCCAAAGTAGATACTGCTGATCACCTTTTCAATTACTGTATAACAGCGCATTCATTAAGAGATTGGTGTATTAAACATCTTTCTATTTCTAAAAAAGAATTTCATGAAGTTTGTAATACCTATGAACGATTAGAGTGGTGTCGAGACATAGCTAATTCTTCCAAACACTTTGGTCTGAGGCTGGACAAAACAAGTACCGTATCAAAGGTAAATGATATTAAAGATGAGTTGGTTACTATTACCCCTGATGGTCAATATAGCTCGACAACACATAGCCGAGACTCTTTTATCATCGAAAAATCCAATGGTGAAAGTGAATTGTTGATGATGTTTTTATTTTATTCATTTTCAAACTGGGAAGAAATATTTGATAAGTATCATATACCAAGGCATCCCGATTCTTTAAAGACTGAAATGTTTATAGAATTTGCATAAAAGTTGGCTAACAAAGAGCTTACTCATAGAATTCGGCAGTTAGAACACTCATAAAATGCTCCTCCCTCGTATCTGTCTGACAGGAGAAGTCCAAATCTACTCACCGAGACAATAGGATCAGATATGGGCTACTAAACATTACTTATAGCTACAGTTGAATTTCATTTGTTTACAACTCTTTGGCAAAAATTGATGCAGCCTTAATAAGGATATTACGTTCTTCTGACACCTCCTCGAGCCGCCGTTCCAGTGTTTTAATAATTAAGCTACCCTTTAAGCTGCGATCTTTTTTAGCGGCATTGAGCCATGAATATAATGTACTTTGTCCAATTTTCAAGTCTTTAGCTACTTCAGCGACTCGCTCTCCACCAGAAAGTACTCTTTTTGTAGCTAATAACTTAATTTCATTTGAGTAAGGTTTACTCACTTTCTTATTCCTCGATTTAAGCTTAGGATTCCTAAGTATACATGGTAGATTAAAGCTTAGAGAATCTAAGCACCAGCTTTTTATTATGATTTACTTTTGGATTTTATTAACCCCCTCCCAATTCGGCTTAAAGAAGCTAGGACAAGATCAAATATATCTCAAAGAGCATTGGGAGTTAGAATTGGTCTGGAACCCGACTCTGCGAGTGGGCGAATGAACCATTACGAAAAAGGTAGGCATACACCTGATCTGCAAACATTAAAGCGAATAGCTGAAGAGTTGGGCGTTCCACTAAACTATTTTTTTTGCGAAAGCGATGAAATGGCCAAATTTGTTTTGTTATTCGAACTGCTACCTGAAGACGAAAAAATCAAGTTACTAAGTGAGCTGAATCGCAAACAGAAGACCTTACCTGATTAGTAAGTTCAGCTAAATTAGCCCATTTTCACTTTTACTACTTTCTGACATTGTCCCCGACGAATCAAGACCGGAACAAGTTGTGCCTTGATGTACTCATCTGGCGATTAGTGTAATCCACTGAATTTAATACGTCACTGGTTGTTAAGAGCTAGGAATAGCCACCCAAATCTTAAAACCCAAACTTTTTGAGATTTAGGTTATTAGCTTTTCCCATATCGGCGTTTTTCAAGGTGGTTGTCACCATTAGCTGCTTTTACTGCCTGTAGCTGCGCCAATACATTTTTATCTTGCTCAGTTGTCGCTGGATGTTCATAGGTATGAGCTATCTACGTTTTATTACCTATGAATGGTCTATTGACTATCAAATCTTTATGTGGTTTTTCGTTAATATTGATTGAAGTCAATTACTTTCTACAGTTTACATGTATTGTAACTAATATGTTGTGATTGTTTTTAGGGGTTGTTAGTGCCAAGGATAAAATGTAAATGTTGTGGTTACGAAGAAGAAGCTAATAAAGAATTCTTTTTCAAATTATTAGGTGGCGGCATGGTAGGTTTTGGAGGTTATGCTTGGGTTGTATACCTTTTCGCTGGAACTGGATTCGCTTTTGTTATATGTGTAGCAATCGTAAGTGGTGGTGTTGCTATGCTAGCCTTTTCTGATGAGATTACGAAATGGGTTTCAGAGAGGTTTGACTGCCCTTATTGCAACAATAATGACTGGGATCTAATTAAGTAATAAGTCCTTTTCATGACTAGGAATCCGCTATCCTTAGCTCTTTTCTATTTCACTGAGTATCGAGCTTATACATAACGAAGCATTTCAAGTGGCGCTTAGCACTTTGAATTCAGGTTAAGCTATAAAAGGGGATGGTTAAATTCGTAGTAGCGCAGCTGGTACTGTAGTGTGGCGTTAACCTTCTGGACATGATGCTCAACCGAACTCTGGCAAAGAGCTAGAAGCGGCTGCTTAGCTTTTAAAATGTAAAAATTAAATTGTTAGATTACTAGGGAAAATATGGATACATCCTCTAAAATTGGTTGGCAAAACCTTGATGTATGGTCAGAAACATACATCGCTGCTCGCTGGATAGTTGAAGACAAATTACCCGAGAAACAGTATCAAGCTGAAGTTGTTGATGGACCATTATCGCAAATGGTGCTTGTTTCGTCTCATCAGCTTGTTGAAATTATGTTGTTTAAATGTATAAAGCAAAATTTAAAAGACACTGGGAAATGGAATGATGTAATGGAAACTGTGCTATTGAAACTTAATTTCAACGAAGCATTTAATAAATGGCCAAAGTTAATTTTGGGTAAAGCATTCCCCAAAAAAGTTCAACCTTTTACCGCAGCTCTGATACTTGCACAGCGAAGAAATGCTACAGTTCATAGTGAATCTGCGCTTACTACTTTAGAAATGGCAAAGGCAGCACTTTACACTGGTCTAATGGCATCTCGAGCAATAGAGGAGCACTTTAGCGGTATGCCTTTCTCTTACGAAGAAGTTATAAGTAAGTACCCGATTAGTGATTCAGAGTTACTATCTAACAGCATGTATCCAAATTTAACCTAAGAGATCAATCAATAAGGGGTCCTGTGGAAGAACCCCAATAAGGTTATGATTGGTCGAACAATTTAATTTCGACCAAATGCTCTTCCAACGACCCCCCTGTCATTTATCTGATTTAACCTCTGTTAATATGGATCATGACGTTTTTCTAAATACAGTATTTTCATGACCGTTAAATTTTTAGGGGCAGTCACTATTCAATCATCCCAAAGCTTTTTCTTAACTGCAGAGACATTCTTGCCACTTGGCGCTCTAACTCTTCATTTCGTGCTTCTAGGTCAGATATCTTTTTTACTTTGTCCTGAATTCTTAAGCTGTCGCTTTCCTTTATAATCATTTCCACGAACTCTCTGTGCAGTAAGCCTCTTAGCTTGTTTACTTCATTTTTTAATTGTTGGTTTTCGATAACAAGTTCAGGCTTACTCTTACTACCTTGTGTCTGCAAGTGTTTATCTATTTCCCTCTTCCGGAGGGCTCTGAGCATAGCGTTGGTGTCATACATATGACTCACCAGTTTTGGATACCTTTTAGGGCGCAATGCGCTCCGTTGTTTATTTAAGCTGTTGCAGACATCAGTATTACTGACTTGGTACTTGCTAATTGTTAATTCGGCAGGTGAGTGAGCTTCCATAATATTTGCTTTGCACACTTCAACTAAAGCCTCAAAAGCCCTATAAAATGCACTCTCCGCACCAGGCTTTAACCATTCAGGAGCTTTAATTGTATCGTCGCTCGCTTCAAGCCAATTATCAATCTCAAAATTTGTTATATCATCAATGCTCATTTACGCTGCCTTCCATTTCTTCAACATATCTTTTCCTTCCTTCACAGCTTTTAATGACTCCTTCACTAGCGGGTCGCTCTCATCTACATTTAAGATGCTTATTCTATTATTCACAAACTCCTGATGAGCAATTGACTGACGTATAAGAGCAGCTTCATTATTGATCTTAGATGCACAAAAGTTTACACAGCCTACGCAAGTTGAATAGCTGGCCCCGTCATAGTCTGGTGCCCCTGTTTCTTTGTCAAAACAATTAGCGTGCTTTATCAATGAGGCTCGAGAAAGGCAATACCCATATTCATGGGCTTTTACATGAACATATTCATCAGCCAAATCATCTAGGAAGTCATCGATGCGATCAGACGTAACGACTTGATATTCAACGCTCTTGGATAAAATATCAACTGCAATTCCCTGTAAGTCTTTAACAAATTTTCTATTAACAGTCGCTTGGAGTTCCTCATCAACTATTCTGTGTAAAACTTCCTTGAGATATTTCTTAACCAAGTCATCTGCAACTTCCTTGGTTAATTTATTAAACGTATAATGATCGGTCATGTATGAACCATAGCTATGCATAAAGTGACGGCGAATCTCTTCAACTACATTGCCTTCAAACATTCTTAACGCAAACTCAGCCCACGTATGGCGGAATTGGTGCGCTTTTATCTCTTTGTGTTCCTTGCCCATCTCAGGATGTGCTTCAGTAAAACAAAGATAGTATTTTTTTAAAGCTTGAGACATTCTATGACTAGTAAGCCTTGATAAATCATTTAGGTTCCCTTTAGCTTTTACTCCTAAAAAATCATTGCTAAACAAATAGATATTATCATCCAAATTTAACCTGCATAATTTGAGGTTATCAGCCGCTTCTTTAAGTAAGTTGTGCGTCACTCGAGCCTCTTCTATGCCATGGTTAGTCTTTTTTATCGGCGTCGTATAAAAAATACTCTTGGGATCATCTGCGTCTGCAACTACATCCTTATTTCTCATGTTGCATATTTCACTCCAAGAGCGAGAGCCTGTTAAGCAGAGCATTACCGTTAATGCGGCATATCTTAAATTTGACCTAACGTGTTCTATCACGTCTTTTGTTGTCTCTTCATTTGTTAAATATTGCTCCGCAATGCTTATAAAGTCGTTGCCCAGATCCCAATATAAATCCCACTTTTCCACATTTGCGTCTAAAGACCTCTGCACAGCGGTAATGCTTTGATGTAATTTATTTTCATAATAAAAATCTTCAGCTTTACAGTTTTTCCCAGACTTTTTGCAAGCGTAATAGTATTCCCTTAACTTAGAAACAGGCTTATCTGGGGGAGTGAAGTGAAATTTATAAAGATCTCGTGACTTTGTTTGTTTAAATTG
>NZ_RDBW01000037.1:0-57710 GCF_003934235.1 Pseudoalteromonas sp. J010
CGAAGCGGTTAGCGCTTCATGGACGAATCAATGTGCACGGCCTAAAATTGGAAAACGGATGAGTAGCCCCGACTTTGAAGGGGATTAAGACTATTGGATATGAGTTCCTTGATTTTACTTATCTTGTCTGAGTAGCCACGACTTTGAAGGGGATTGAGACTCTTATTCTACATATATTGCCGTGTTTTAAATGTGTCACACCCCGCACACATAGGGGATTGAGACATAAATGTTAGGGTGATTGCGCTCGATATAGTCAAGTCACACCCCGCACACATAGGGGATTGAGACTAAAATGTCGGTCATGATACCTGCTAGTGTCTTAGTCACACCCCGCACACATAGGGGATTGAGACGTATTGGTTATGCGCGGCGCTTTACCACCATTGTCACACCCCGCACACATAGGTTGAAACCCGTCTCGAGACAAGCGAGTGCTCGCAGCTTGGCTAGGGTTGAAACTGAGGCCTTGGATGGCCGAAGCGGTTAGCGCTTCATGGACGAATCAATGTGCACGGCCTAAAATTGGAAAACGGAGTAGCCACGACTTTGAAGCATGTTAGTTCTGAGCTGTAATACATCCCTGTAGCAGGATTCCATCAGGCATCCATGCCTTCATCTCCTCAAGCTGCGAAACTGCGTTTCGGTTTTTTGTCGCTCTGTGCTTGCGATAACCCGTTGCTTTAAGCTGCGTTTTTGTACCTTGAATGGTGTTTTTAGCTGAATTTAAGCTGAATACTTTAAAGTGTCAGTAGCTGAGACCGCAGAGTGATGAATTTATTATGATTTTTGATTAATTTGACATCAAAAATGTCAGTAAGTCAGTGGTTTTAGGAACAGGCTGGAGGAGACCGACATTTTTACCCCCTCTAGCCCTTGCGTGACGCGGCCTCGATCGGCTATAGTCTGAGTTGCCTCGACTTTGAAGATTGAAACACGTCTCGAGACAAGCGAGTGCTCACAGCTTGGCTAGTGTTGAAACTGAGGCCTTGGACGGCCGAAGCTGTTAGCGCTTCATGGACGAATCAATGTGTACGTCCTAAAACTGGAAAGCGGATATGTATGCCTCGACTTTGAAGCATGTTAGTTCTGAGCTGCAATACATCCCTGTAGCTTGGTTCCATCAGGCGTCCATGCCTTCATCTCCTTAAGCTGCGAAACTGCGTTTCGGTCTTTCGTCGTCCATCTCGAGACAAGCGAGTGCTCGCAGCTTGGCTAGGGTTGAAACTGAGGCCTTGGATGGCCGAAGCGGTTAGCGCTTCATGGACGAATCAATGTGCACGGCCTAAAATTGGAAAGCGGATGAGTAGCCCCGACCTCAAAGCATGTTAATCCTGAGCTGTAATACATCCCTGTAGCAGGGTTCCATCAGGCATCCATGCCTTCATCTCCTCAAGCTGCGAAACTGCGTTTCGGTCTTTCGTCGTCCATCTCGAGACAAGCGAGTGCTCGCAGCTTGGCTAGGGTTGAAACTGAGGCCTTGGACGGYCGAAGCGGTTAGCGCTTCATGGACGAATCAATGTGCACGGGCTAAAATTGGAAAGCGGATGAGTAGCCCCGACTTTGAAGAGGATTAAGACAATGCAGTTCGCAAACTCCTGTCGCATGTAAAGTCTGAGTTGCCTCGACTTTGAAGATTGAAACACGTCTCGAGACAAGCGAGTGCTCGCAGCTTGGCTAGTGTTGAAACTGAGGCCTTGGACGGCCGAAGCGGTTAGCGCTTCATGGACGAATCAATGTGCACGGCCTAAAACTGGAAAGCGGGTGAGTAGCCCCGACTTTGAAGGGGATTGAGACTATTTTAATCTTGGTGTTGCGTAGGTAGTCTGCGGTCACACCCCGCACACATAGGGGATTGAGACCTCGTACTGCGAGACTTTGAGCTAAATAAACCCAGTCACACCCCGCACACATAGGTTGAAACCCGTCTCGAGACAAGCGAGTGCTCGCAGCTTGGCTAGGGTTGAAACTGAGGCCTTGGATGGCCGAAGCGGTTAGCGCTTCATGGACGAATCAATGTGCACGGCCTAAAATTGGAAAGCGGATGAGTAGCCCCGACTTTGAAGGGGATTGAGACCTATAGCGAATTAAACTGCGTAAGCTTTCATATATCTAAGTCACACCCCGCACATATAGGGGATTGAGACCAAGTGCCTTTTGTTGTCTACGCTGCTTTGCTTTTGTCACACCCCGCACACATAGGGGATTGAGACAGTTTTGGCAATCCAAGGTTAAAACACATATTTACGTCACACCCCGCACACATAGGGGATTGAGACTGACTGGAATGTTACTAGACCAACATTGGGATAGGTCACACCCCGCACACATAGGAGATTGAGACTACTCAGATATTAAATCCATCGTAACCATGGGAACCTGAGCTGCAATACGTCCCTGTAGCTGGGTTCCATCAGGGATCCATGCCTTCACCTCCTCAAGCCGCGAAACTGCGTTTCGGTTTTTTGTCGCTCAGAGCTTGCGATAATTCATTGCTTTAAAAAATTCACTTTCTTTTTCCTAAAATCCAATTACCCTATATTGAAACAGCCTAATAGGCTACTCATTACTCATACTTAGTTATGAAATTGGCGTTTAACGCAAAAGTTTACCTAAAGGTTTTGCGTGTAAAGCCGATTAATGTAGGGAAAATAATAACTTGTATTTTTGATGCACAGAATGATTTACATTCATTTATATTTTGTAGCAATTCACACGATGTTAAGCTTAACAATCAAAAGAACTTGTGCTCAAATGAAGTCGCTGCATTAAAAACAACATATAACAATAAGTTTGTGCATACTTTTCAGGGTTGATGAATGTCATTATTTCGCTTTGATGAGGATGAGGGCTACGTTTATTTGCTTTCTCATCCCGTAGAATCTGGTTTTCCGGCAAGTTCGTCTCAGTTGGTTGAGATGATTGAAGGCTCGCCGTATGCGGATTTTGAAATCATCCATGCCAATATTGGTCAACTATTTACTGCCAGTGAAACGCCAGAGCAAGATTCTTTGGTGGTGGCACGTGCCATTGATGCGTCAATATCTGTTCATATTGAAGAAGGGAATATGCTTGCGGAGGCAAAAATTACCACGGCAAAAGGTGGTAAGTTGGTCTGTATGAACAAAGCCAAGCAAGCATTAATACAAGCCGGTATTAAAAAAGGGGTGAGTGGTAAAGCACTTGATAACCTGCTTGGTCAACAACTTGAGTTACCTGCGGGGCATACCTACAAAGGCATAGTCGCCCACGGTCAACGTGCAAAAGATGGCAGTGATGCAAAGTTTGTGCGCCTGTGCATGACAGCGCAAGACAGAGTGCTCAGCCCGCAGCAATCAAGTGGTGGTAAAGTGGATATGCGCAACCTAGGCGCAATCATCACCGTTAAACCTGGTAGTCCATTGATGAAAAAAGTGCCTCCAACGGAAGGTGAGCCGGGATATACGGTATTTGGCGATGTGATTGAGCCAAAACCGGGGAAAGACGCGCCGCTGGAAGTGTCTGAAGGTACTAAACTCGACCCAAACGATAGCAACTTATTGATTGCAGACTCTAAAGGCGTGCCTGTGGCTATTCCCAGAGGGATGCGTGTAGATGACGTGCTGTGTTACGACAATATTGATGTAACAACAGGACATGTTGAATTTGATGGTAGCATTATTGTAAGTGGCGACATCAAAGATGGGATGCGAGTAAAGGCCTCGGGTGATATTACCGTCATAGGTTTTGTTGAGTCTGCGGTACTAGAAAGCAGCAGTGCGGTGACGGTAATGCTTGGGGCGATTGGCCGTAAGCGAACCGAAGGGGAGGCATTCTCATGTTCTATTCAAGCCAAGCGCAGTATCTCTTTGGGTTATGCGCAGTATTGCCAAATAGAAAGTGAGCATGACATTTTAATAGAGCGTCAAGCGCTGCATTGTGATCTGACATCAAAGCGGTTGATCAAGGTCGGTAAAGGCGATACCCCAAGAGGTAAACTAATTGGTGGCAATGTGTTTGATGCCATGCGAATTGAAACCGGTGAGTTAGGCGCGCCTTCTGGCACAAGAACGCGAATTTCATTGGCGCAAGATTGGGACAGCCTACATGATAAGCACCGTGAGCTGGTAGAACTTGAAAAGGTACTTGCTGCTAAGGTAATTGAAATCAAGCTGGCGATGAAGCGAGCGAAGGCGTCTTCTCAATCACCAAAACGTGATGCTTACTTGGCCAAGTTGCAACACAGTGAAAAGCAAATCAATAAGCACTATGGCCTTAACCAGCGCAACATTCGTTTAGTACAACAAAAAATACATCGACTTACGCGCTTAAGCCGCGTCACGGTGAACGAATTGATGCACCCAGGCACTGAAGTCAAAATAGCCAAAGACACTAAATTGTTTTCAAGAATATACCCGCCAAATTTTGTTAAATTACATGAAGGTAAGCTGATGCAGCAGTTTACCACCGCAAAAACCGCAGAAATTGCCTAAAAATATGCCAGCAACCTAGCTGGCATTTGAGTTTTTATACCAATTATCTTAATTAAGTGGTCTATTTTGAGGCGAGAAAATCTTGTCGATAACTAGGCAAAAATTTTGCTATTTAGTTGTTCTAAATGAGAAATTTTTAACGCCGTTAGCGTCAGATTGACTCCTTCAAATTGAGCAAGTATTAAGTTTAATTGGTATTACTGTTCTGTTTGGCCTTCTTCTTCAGGCTCTGGTAGCGGCCAACCACCTAATGCCTGCCATTTATTCACGATATAACAAAATAGCTCAGCGGTGCGTTCAGTATCATATAAAGCGCTGTGAGCTTGGCTATTGTCAAACTCGATCCCTGCGGTACGGCAAGCTTTGGCAAGGACAGTTTGTCCAAGCGCCAGTCCAGCAAGCGAAGTTGTGTCAAAGCTTACGAAAGGGTGAAAGGGTGTGCGTTTTATATTATTGCGCTCAATTGCGGCATTTAAAAAGCCATGGTCAAAAGCGGCATTGTGAGCTACAACAACAGAGCGTTGGCAGCCTGCGGCTTTTTGGGCTTTGCGAACGGCTTTACAGATTTCTTTGATAACTTCATCTTCAGCAACTGCGCCCCTAAGCGGAGAGAATGGATCGATACCATTAAACTCTATTGCTGATTGTTCAATATTAGCCCCTTCAAAAGGTGCGACATGAAAATGTACCGTCTGATCTAAACTTAATATGCCGTTATCATCCATTTTTAGCATACTGACTGCGATTTCTAGTAGGGCGTCAGTATCTTTATTAAAGCCTGCGGTTTCCACGTCGATAACTACAGGAAAGAAGCCGCGAAAGCGTTTTGAAAATAGCGTTTGCTCGGTATCAGACATAATCTTCTTGGTTTGTGAAATTGAGCGGCCTATTATACTGATACCTCGGCAAGATGCGAGCGACTTGCAAGGGTTCAAAGTGGTATATTTATTGCTTTTGATTTGTAGATAATGGTTTAGTATTGCGGTTCACACAAAATTGGCACACCGTAATGGCATACTAATGAGTGAATGTAGTGAGGTATTAAGTGATTAAGTTTTATAAATCAGCGAGTTGGATAAGCTTATCCCTGTGCGCCGTGACGCTTAATGCTGATGCTGCGATGCGGCAATATGCTGCCGAGGCAGACGCATCCCATTGGCAAGTTGACCAAACCAACCGCTTGAGCTGTGCGTTAAACCATGAAGTTCCGTTTTATGGTGAAGCGATTTTTTCCAGCCATGCCAGTAAAAATAAAGACTTAACGTTTAATCTTGATATGGTAGTGCGCCCTGAAAGTTACGACTTTGCTGGTCTTGAGTCGGTGCCGCCGTTGTGGCGAGCCGGTAAGCCTGCAAGAAGCATTGGGCAGATGAAGTTACTGAAAAAGTTTGATGGTGAGCTGGACAATGATGTGGCGTGGGAGCTGCTAAGTGAGTTAACAAAATCTTCTCGACAACGTTTGGATATGATAGGTGAGTACTTAAAGAACGATCCTAAAATTGAGCAAATTTATATTTCTGCATACAGTGATAGCTACGGCGGTAGAGACACCAATTTGCGACTGTCAAAAAGACGAGCGGAGGCGATAAAGTCTTATATGGCAAGCCTTGGGGTGGCAGAGGATAAGATTATGACAGATGGTTTTGGTGAAAAGCGTCATGTGGACACCAATGATAATGCCATTGGTCGTGGTAAAAACCGTCGGGTGGTTATTCAAATATCAAGGCCTTGATGGTTTTGGGGGAAGAGATCGCGACGTAAAGTCGCTCCTACACGGGATTGTGTGCACAGTACATATGACTTCCCGCTTTATATTGTTTCTGTATGAGCGTGCAGTGTGGTCGAGAAGAGATCGCGACGTAAAGTCGCTCCCACAAGGGGTTGTGTGCACAGCAAATATGCTTTCAGCTGTAGATTGTGTTTGTATGAGCGGGCTGTGTGGTCGAGAAGAGATCGCGCCGTAAAGTCGCTCCTACACGGGGTTGTGTGTGCAGTACATATGCTTCCAATTTTAGATTGTGTTTGTATGAGCGGGCTTTGTGGTCGAGAAGAGATCGCGACGTAAAGTCGCTCCTACACGGGTTGTTTCTACAGCATATATGCTTTCAGCTGTAGATTGTGTTTGTATGAGCGGACTGTGTGGTGGGGAAGAGATCGCGACGTAAAGTCGCTCCTACACGGGGTTGCTCTTCTATTTTCTGTACGGCCGCTGCATTTTTATTAACCTAGACTCCGGCTGAGTTTATAGCACCTTGTTGCAGCTTGCTGTGAGTGCGAGTGGATGGCTAAGCTGGTTATTGTAGGTGATAGCGATAGGTTGTGCGGTATTTATCTCATAGGCGAGTGTTAAGTCCAGCTCTACGCTTTTGCTTTGTCCCGCAGTAAGTGTCAAAAACTCGTTTGCCTCTGGCGTGAGGCGTTTGGCCATTGGGCCTTGATAATTGAGCTTTTTACCATTTTGCTCTACTACTAAAAATTGACTCCACCATCCTTCAAACGGGGTATGCCAAATAAGGAACTTAGCATCTTCGTTCCCTAAGTTGGTAAAGGTGAATTTGACCGGATAGCTCATGGTTGCGTCGTTACCTTTTGCGACACTACATTGAATGTTGCGCTGTGAATTCATACTTGCCTGCGGATCAGTGGTTGAAGTGGTGTCATTACAAGCTGCTAATAGCAAAGTGGCAGAAAATATTAATATGGGTTTCAACATAATTATTCTGAGCCTGTTGCCACGCCCAATCCTTTTTGTTTTCAATGTAATTGCTTTGCACTATGCTGAGCAATACGGTCAAATAACGAATAATACATATAGATGACTAAAAACAATAACAAAGAGTTCAATTCTTTTGCATCATTTTATCCTTATTATCTCTCTGAGCATAAAAATAAAATCTGTCGCAGGCTCCATTTTGTCGGTTCAACTGTGGTGCTAGTGCTGCTGTTCTATATCATTTTTTCGGCGCAGTGGTCGTTGCTTTGGTTGTTGCCTGTTGCGGGGTATGGTTTTGCTTGGATTGGTCACTTCTTTTTTGAAAAGAATAAACCCGCGACGTTCCAATATCCGTTATATAGCTTGATGGGAGACTGGGTTATGTATAAAGATATGATCTGCGCGAAGGTACCTTGGTAGGGAATATGAAGTAAACCAAATGAATATAAAACAAATGCTTATAGCGATGGGGTGTGCTTTTTTACTCAGCAGCTGTGAAACCATATCGGCAACAAGTGTGCGCAGCTTAGCAATGTTTAGCCCAGAAAATAGTCAGTGTTATAACAGACAGCGCCAGTCTAATTATTTTGCCGTTGATAGCCACCATCATTTTCAGCCGTTTCGCGGCGACGCTGTCCCTTTTAATAAATTGGTCAACTGGGCGGAGCGTGCTGGGGTGTTGTTTGTCAATGTGTATGGTATTGGCCAAATCTATACACGCAAATCAGGATGTGTTGGTGAGCGAGGGTGCTACACACATATCATCGCACCAAGTATTGAAAATGATATTAAAAATGCCAATAACTATGTAAAACATGGGGYAGATAAAGTACATCTAACCCTATCAATGGCCTTTGCTGATCTCCATAAACCAGACACGATACTGACCAATATGGCGCTGCTTGAAGAAGAGTTTGGTGATCTATTTCGTTGGATGGGAGAGGTTAATATGGTGAAAGCTGCGCACTTTGATAACGGTCATCAAGCAGTAAGTCTGGATACTATCGCTAAGTGGCAGCCATTTATGCAAGTACTACAAGAGAAGAAGACTCCACTGGCACTGCATGCCGATTTGGGCGATAACGAGGCGCCGCTTCGCTACTTACCGTTACTTGAGGAAGTATTAACGCGCTACCCGAATAATGACATCATCTGGATGCACATGGGGATCTCAAAAGAGCTAAGCCGTATTGACCCCAGCTTACATATTCGCACCATGCAGAAGCTGTTTGCCCGCTATAAAAATCTTAAAGTGGATCTTTCTTGGCGAATTTTATACGACTATTATTTTAGCTTTCCAACCGTCAACAGCCAAYATGTTGAGTTTATCAACGCCCATGCTGAGCGTTTTTTACCGGGGAGTGACTTTGTTGCCAGCAAAAACAAACGTTTTGCTGACTACAAAGAGGAAGTGGACATTAACAGTCGTGTTTTGGTCAGCCTTGACGATAATGCGTTTCGTCGTATCGCGCTTGGTCAGAACTACTTTGATTTGTTGGAATTACCGTATCGAGCGCCAGAGATCTGTACTACAGCGTCTCCTTAAGCATCGAGAGGACATCGTTGACATCGAGCTTCATCACTTTATCCGTATTGGCTAGCAGTTGATCTGCTAGATCTTTTTTATGATGGTGCAGCTCAACAATTTGCTCTTCAATAGTCCCTTTAGCTATTAAGCGATATATCGTGACAGGGCGCGTTTGTCCCATGCGATGAACACGATCTGAAGCTTGCTCCTCAACCGCTGGATTCCACCAAGGATCCATGTGAATGACATAATCCGCTGCGGTAAGGTTCAGGCCAGAGCCGCCTGCTTTAAGACTAATTAGGAATACCTCGCCCTCACCTTTTTGAAAGGCGTTGACCGCTTGTTGTCGTGCCTTAGGAGGGGTACTGCCATCCAAATATTGAAAGCGAATACCACGTTTTTCAAGGTGACTTTTGATCAGCTGTAAATGACCAACAAACTGGCTAAAAATGAGCGCCTTGTGATTATTTTCTTGTAGCTCTGTTAGTAATTCGTCTAATGCCGCTAATTTGGCACTGGCGACTTGGCTTTCAGCCAATAAGAGTTTTGGATGACAACAGGCTTGGCGTAAACGAGTAAGCGCTGCCAACATTTTAAAGCGCTGCTCATTGGCGCTATCTTGTTGCGCGGATTGGGAGATTTCATCAATGGCGTTTTGCCTAAGCGCTTCATAAAAGGTTTGCTCTTCTTGGCTTAACTGAACCGCTACATTTATCTCCGTCCGTGGTGGTAGCTCAGTTAATACCTGGTGCTTCATGCGACGTAAAATAAACGGTTGGATAAGGTGTTTTAATCCTTTGCGAGCTCGGTGCGCTGCGACTTTGTCCTCATTTGCATTTTCAATTGGCGCAGAAAACTTTTCGCTAAAACGCTTCAGGTTGCCAAGTAGTCCCGGGTTTACAAACCGAAATAGTGACCACAGCTCGGTAAGGTTGTTTTCGATTGGTGTCCCTGTGGTAATAAGTTTAAATTTTCCTTTAAGTGCACATGCTGCCTGAGTGCGCTTTGCAAGCGGGTTCTTTAGCGCCTGGGCTTCATCAGCGACAATCGTTTCAAATGCAATGGGCTTTAATATATCAACTTCGCGCTGTAATAAGCCGTAGCTTAAAATGACACAGTCCAGTGGCTGCAGATCACTGAGCAATTGTGCTCTGGCCTCTGAATTTGTAGAGTCGGCAAATATTTTTACCGACAACGTTGGCGCAAACTTTTGAATTTCTTGCTGCCAATTAAAACAAACTGAGGTGGGAGCAATTATTAACGTAGGCCCTTTATGTGCACGAGCCAATATTACCGCTAGTGCTTGGATGGTTTTGCCAAGCCCCATGTCATCGGCAAGACACGCGCCAGCACCCCAATGGGCGAGTCGCATGGCCCAGTCAAATCCTGCTTGTTGATAGTCTCTAAGCTTGGCCTGTAATGTTGATGGTAGCTGCACAGTTAACGCCACGGCTTGGTGCATTTTATCATGTTGCTCTTCCCATGCAGGTAAGGTTTTCATGCGCATGCCGGTGGTGGCTTCAGCAATCAAAGGCGTAGCAAGTGGATGGAATTTACCGCCTTCGGTGGCATGATTGAGCTTATCAAGTTGAGACTTTAGTTCACTTGAAAGGGCAATCACCTGCTCACTGTCCAGTGCAATAAAACGGCCATTACTGGTAGCAACCATCTTGAGTAGTGTTTTTAGCTCAATCACTTGGTCATTATTTACTTGCAGCTCGCCGGTGATATCAAACCATTCGTTTTTCTTGGTCATAGCCAGTTGCAAATGTTGGCTTTCAAGCTTGTTACTGAGGCGGACTTTTTTACCTTTTGGCCACCTTAGCCTGAGTTGCATAGGGCAAGGATCTTGGTTGACTACCATTTCAAGCTCTTGCAATACCTCCAGTGCTTCATCCATTTGCGCCAAGCTGAGGCGGTTGTCAATCATCTCTAAAAACAACGGACAATGGGTGTCAAGCTCATCAAGCCCTTGTTGCTCAAGCAGGAGATCCCGGGTGGTAGACAAGCGTTTGCCGTCGATTTCTGCACTAACCGTGGCAGTACCATGACCAGGGTGGAAAACAGGGCCTTTTTCACCAAACGGCATCACCACACAATGAAAGTCTAAACCTTGATGGTAAGGTTGAATATTGATAACGAGGGTAGACTGCGCTGCAATGACATCAAGACCTGTGTCAATGTCGGCTAAATCCGACTGAACATTCAGATAAGGAGCAATGGCTTTAATACTCGACAGTACTTTTTGCTTTGCACTAACAGGTACGCTTAACCCTGATTCGCCAATGATTTCAGCGACTTGTATATGTGATTGATTAAATACAATAAACGTATACTGATGTTCGTCATGCTGGATAAATGAGTAGCTTTGCGGCTGGGTAAAATAACTCGGTAGATTTGGCACTGAAAGTAAAAGCTCATCACCGTGCTGACGAATGTGTAATTCAGGGGTCTGCTCGGATATGGTAATAGGCTGCGTTAAGTCGTCCTCATGATAGAGGTTTGTTGCGCCAACCGCAGCTCTTAAAGCTGGGATCCCTGCCAGTACATAATCAGACTTGCTGCTGTAGCCATAACAGGCTTGCAATGCGATGGCCTCAATGAGTTTTTTATCTGATTGGCTTATGTAACTGAAGCGTTCAGGATGCTGTTTAAGTTGCTTACAAGGTAAAGGCTTACCCTTGCCCCAGCCGGTTTTTCCCCGTTTTTGTTCTCTGGCTAAAAATTCAATATCAAAGCGACCTTGCCTAATTTGCCAGATCAGTCGGTATTGCGTATCGGCCGCCTGAGTGGCGTTACTGCTTGGGTTTAATGCGATAAGTTTATCAAGCGCCAAGTCCCACGGTGACTTTTTAGCCACAAGCGTACTGAGGTTAATGTTGAGAGCACTTGTCAGTGGCTGAAACTCTCCATGTTGAGCAAGTTGCAGTTGTTTTGCAAGCTGAGCAAAAAGCGACATCGACAGCTGTTCAAAAGCGTTCACGCAATCATCAAGGTGTTCAAGCGCCGTTGCATCTAAAGTCTTGTTACACCAAAAGTATGCAAAGCAGTCAAGTAAGCGGCCAATGTAATAGTCAAAATAGTGCGACTGCTTCAAAGCAGAGTACTTTAAATGTGCGCTACTGTATGGGTTATTTTGCGAGAGGCTTTCACTGCAATAGAGTAAGACGTTATTGGCAAAATAATTGCAAAAGGGAGCTTTGTTGTCTTGGTTTTCATACTCTAATTGTAGTGATAACTCTTCAAAAAGCGCAGCATCTTGGTTATTGGCTTGTTGTAGTAATGCCAGTTTATGAAATAACCCAAGGGTTCTGCCTAAGTACTGCTTTTTACGCTTGGTGATTTTATCCTTCGCTTTAAGGGCTGCTGTAAACTCTGAGACGGCATTTTCACTTTGCTGCAAAAAAGCAATCGCAGCTCGTATCTGTAACTCGTAGCTGCTGTGATGTTGAGTTACCATACTCTGTGCGGCATCTAACTGTAATGTGTACAGTTGGTATTCTGCCAATAGTGCCGTTAATGGTGGGTTTTGTGTTTTGGCCTCAACCTGTTCCAGCGTGTCTAGCGCAAAGGCAATACTTTGGCCACTTTGTATTAAGGTATACAGCAAGGTTGAAAATGCTTGGTACTGCAAATCTTCGGGGAGGGTGCTAAATCGCTCCAACGAAAACGGATAAAAATAAAGTGGCAGTAGTACTTGGTTGGTTTTATAGCACACGGCTTGTGGGTCTTTATTAAACCCTAGTTGCGCACGTGCTTTTGATAATTGATTTATAAATAAAAAATCGCGAATGAGGCGCTGTTCATCAGCAAATTGTCTTTCCCATTCATAAGCATTAAGAACCGGTATAAATTCTTCGGCAGTATTGAGTATGGGTAAAAACTGCCCCTCGGCCATGACTTTTTGACTTAAGCCGGTCGCGAGTTTTAGGTTGATTTGTACGCCATCTTCATTAAACGTGACTAAACCGTCAGCGCGCCATTTCATGATCTGGCTATGGCTTATTCCTTGTTCAAACTCAGTGCTAGGAATAATTTCTTTACTAACAAGAGCCTGTATTAGGCGTTTGAGTTTGATTGCTGAGACTGGCTTGTAAACGACGGCCAAAATGCAGAGCAAGGTTTGCTCTTGCGCTGGTAGCGCATCTACCTGATGTGTTAAGGCTACAATTTCTTCATTAGTGGATGGCACAAAGTCAAAGTTCATTGTTCAGTCGCAGTGTTCATTTTAAGACACTGAAAACTACCACAATTTGCGCTTAACTACCATTGAGGTGATGCGTTGGAGCGGGAGGCGATGCCTCCCAATATTACTAAAATTTTGGGTATGTCTGTGACTAGCCAAAGCTTAGGTTATATAGCAATGCCGAAACCGCCAATAAGCCCACAATTAATACGAAATAGGTGCCAATATGGCTTTTGTATTTTTGTAGCGCAGGGACTTTAAACACCGCTATAGTCGGCATAATAAACAAGATCATTGCAATGATAGGGCCTGAAATTGCGCCCATCATATCGAGAATACTTGGGTTAAGCACTGAGCAAATCCAGATAGCAACAAACATAAATGCGATACCCGCTTTGTCAGCTACTTTGTAACTCATGTTAGTTTGTTTGGTTGCCAGCCCATTGAAGCTCTCACGAGCACCTAAGAAATGACCTAAGAATGAAGAGGTGATGGCAATAAACGCAACCAGTGGCCCAAGCATAGCAATAAATGGATTGTTATAAACGTTGGCTAGGTAAGACAATACGGAAACGTTTGATTCTTTTGCAGCTTCCATTTGTTCTGGCGTTAATGAAAATACGCAAGAAAATACAAACAGCAAGACAAATACAATCAACATAATTGAGGTGATACGCAAGATGGCTTCAGACTTTTGCACCGCTTCACTCTTGTAATGGCGACGTTGCACATTAGCAAAGCTTGAGATCGCCGCTGCGTGACTAAAGGAGAACACCACGATCGGCACAGATAACCACAATAACTGCGTTAAACTGGCAACATCTGGTGTACTGACTACGGGCATCTGCCAGTTAGGTACTAAATACAGTGACAAAAACAGAAGTACACCAACAAGTGGGTAAACCAAAATAGCGAAAGCACGGAGCAATAGCTTTTCACCGCCTAGCATAATGGCAATCATGCCTGCGACCAATAAACCTGACAGCAAAATACGTGAAGGGGATCCAAACCCTAGCTGATTGACAATAAAGCTATCGACAGTGTTAGTCAGACCAACACCGTAAATAAGCAAAATAGGGAAAATAGAGAAAAAGTAGAGTAGGGAAATTAAGCGGCCAGCACCAGCGCCGAAGTGTTCTTCGACTACATCGGTAAAATCAGCATTTTTTTGCTTTGAAGAAAGTACAAAGCGAGCGAGCCCTCGGTGCGCTAAATAGGTCATTGGAAAAGCAAGGGCAGTCATAATGAGAAGTGGCCAAAAACCACCGATCCCAATATTGATTGGAAGGAACAAAATACCTGCTCCAACAGCGGTTCCAAATAAGCTCAATACCCAGTGGGTATCATGTTTTGTCCAGCGGCTATTACTGACGGAGTTCATCTCCATCGTTGCCTCAGAGGAATTACTCATAAACTTGTTGTCCTGGATTTAGAATTATAATCGGGCGGATCATATAAAAAATGGTTAAGAGTTGCATGTATAAACCGTCTACTCAGAGGAGTTATGCGGTGAAATACGTTTATTTGACTAAAAGCTGCACAATTACCTAGTTGTCGCTGTGTCGCTTTTGTAAACCTACGTCTGTAAATGTTTTTAATTGTTACCACCGACAATGATTTGCTAGCCGCGTTAAAAATTAATTTTTATTCTAAGACGCAAATAAATATGAAATAACTAAGTGGAAAAGTATGTTCAAGTTAAATACGCTATTGCTCGCCTCAGCGATGCTAGGAAGTGTTACTGCTAACGCGACAATTGTTGAGTTTCAGACCTCACACGGTAGTTTTCAAGTGAATCTATATGATCAAAGCACTCCTAAGACAGTTGAAAACTTTTTGCAGTATGTAAACAACGAACGATACTCTGATACTGTGATCCACCGAGTGATCCCCGAGTTTGTCGTGCAAGGAGGTGGCTTTACTTATGAAGGTAAAGTTCCGCTTGATGCGATTGAAACCTATAATGCGGTTGAAAATGAACCTAAGTGGTCAAATGTCAAAGGCACAATTGCAATGGCTAAGGTGGCTTATAAACCTGATAGTGCGACCAGCCAGTGGTTTATAAACTTAGAGGATAATAGTAGTAATTTAGACGTAGAAAATGGTGGCTACACCGTGTTTGGTCAAGTAATTGGTGACGGTATGGAAGTACTAGAAGCCATCGCTCAAATTCCACGTTGTGGTAATGTGCCGTTAGTTAACTTTACCGATGAGCAGTGTAAAGACACTGAAACAGACCCAGGTGCTGCTAATTTTGTAACACTCAATGCAATTACAGTGTTAGATGACGATCCTAACTCTGCTGCGGGATTAACACAAAAAGCGAATACCTTGATTGACCAAGTTACTGACAAACCGTCAACAGATCAAGATTCGGGCTCTTCTGGTGGGTCGATGTTTGCGGGTCTCTTACTACTTGCAGGTGCGCTGGGTTTTAGACGTAGAGTGAAATAGTTTTGAGTGCGATTGCACAACAGTCCCTAGTTAACCTGATCTCAGGTTAATAACTTGGAAGCGCACTTCGGTGCGCTTATTTTTTATAAAGCCTATTCGCTGACTGATACCAATTATCCTAATGAAGTGGTCTATTTTGAGCAAACATTAGTGCTAATTGGTATTATGCTTGAGTATTGAACAATTCAGCTGCTTTTATTTGATATATAAGAATTATATACCATGATAGGAAGGTATCGGGGCGTGTTCAGGGCCAGTAAGCGACCCTGAACAGGATAGATTTACAGTGCTTCGGCTGCTTTTTTCGCAAGGTATTCGTCATAAGTACCTTGGAAGTCAATAATCTGTCCGTCTTTGATTTCCCAAATACGCGTAGCAAGAGAAGATACAAACTGACGGTCATGCGAGACGAAGAATAGTGTGCCTTCGTACTGCTCTAATGCTAGGTTTAGAGACTCGATAGACTCCATATCCATGTGGTTAGTTGGCTCATCCATCAGCAGAATATTAGGCTTGTGCATCATGATTTTGCCAAATAGCATACGGCCTTGCTCACCACCTGAGATCACCTTAACGGACTTTTTGATGTCGTTTTGAGAAAACAGCATACGGCCAAGGAAGCCGCGTACGACTTGCTCATCATCGCCTGGCTGTTGCCACTGTTCCATCCATTGGAAAAGGTCGAGATCTTTTTCAAATTCGTCAGCGTGATCTTGCGCGTAGTAACCTATGTTGGCATTTTCTGACCATTTATACGCGCCTGACAGTGGCGCTTGACGGCCGGCAAGGGTGTTGAGGAGGGTGGTTTTACCCACGCCGTTTTCACCGATAATCGCAACCTTTTCACCAACTTCAACCAGTGCGTTTAAGTTTGAGAATAACGTCTCTTCGTAACCTTGTGATAAAGACTCAAGCTCAAGGGCATTACGAAATAGTGGCTTTTCTTGCTCAAAGCGAATAAATGGGTTTTGACGGCTTGACGCTTTAACTTCTTCCAACTGAATTTTGTCAATTTGCTTAGCTCGAGAGGTGGCTTGTTTTGCTTTTGATGCGTTTGCAGAGAAACGCGAAACAAACTGTTGTAGCTCGGCAATTTGCGCCTTTTTCTTCGCGTTATCTGAAAGCAGACGCTCGCGAGCTTGTGTTGCTGCAAACATGTACTCATCGTAATTACCAGAGTAGATACGCAGCTCACCGTAGTCGATATCCGCCATGTGTGTACACACTGAGTTTAGGAAGTGACGGTCGTGAGAGATGATGATCATAGTACAATCACGCTGATTCAATACGTCTTCCAGCCACTTGATGGTATAGATATCCAAGTTGTTGGTTGGTTCGTCTAGGAGCATGATATCTGGCTCTGCAAATAATACTTGTGCTAGTAGCACACGTAGTTTCCAGCCCGGAGCAACTTCAGACATGAGGCCATAATGTTGCTCAGTTGGAATACCCACACCGAGGAGTAATTCACCGGCTTTTGCTTCAGCGGAATAGCCATCCATTTCAGCAAATTGCGTTTCAAGATCGGCAACACGCATACCGTCTTCTTCGCTCATCTCAGGTAGTGAGTAAATGCGATCGCGCTCTTGTTTGATTTCCCACAGCTCTTTATGACCCATGATCACTGTGTCTACAACCGTATATTGCTCGTAGGCAAATTGATCCTGATTTAGCTTAGCGATACGCTCGTTTGGATCGTAGTTTACGTTACCTGCACTTGGCTCAAGCTCTTTGCTTAGGATTTTCATAAAGGTGGATTTACCGCAGCCGTTAGCGCCTATTAGGCCGTAGCGGTTGCCGTCACCAAACTTAACGGAAATATTCTCAAACAGTGGTTTTGCACCAAACTGCATAGTGATGTTGTTACACGAAAGCATAAATTTGACTCATTACTGACAATTGCGGCGATCCTAACATTTATAAGGGGTAAATGATGCAAAAAGTTTGGTAAATGCAAACATTCATTTAGTGTCTGGTAGGGCACTAAATTTGAATGAAAATAGTGGCTTTATTGGGCGTTGCTAAAATGAGAAAAAACTGGATTTAGCAACACCTGTTCAGAGAGCTTGTTTACATCGGTTTATTAAATTTTATCGAAATAAATTGCTATTTAGCATAATCTTAGGTCACATTACCGACCGTAATTAAAATAATATAACAATTTAGGATTGGAATATGCGTATCAAAGCTATCTCCGCGGCCATGGTGTTGGCCTTTTCTCAGTACGTTGCAGCCGATGAAGGCATGTGGCAACCACATCAACTACCTGAGCTAGAATCTATCTTGAAGTCTAAAGGACTTGAGATTGACCCTAAGTCGATTTCTAAATTAACTGAGTTTCCTATGAACGCGGTGATCAGCCTTGGCGGCTGTACGGCGTCATTTGTTTCCCCTAAGGGCTTAGTGGTTACTAACCACCACTGTGCGTATGGCTCTATTCAATATAACTCTACGACTGACAACAATATTTTAGAAAACGGCTTCTTGGCGAAAACACCAAGCGAAGAGCTACCTGCAGCGCCTGGTTCGCGTATTTATGTAACGAAAGAAGTCTCGAACGTCACAGACAAAGTCAATGAGGGTGTTGATTCCTTGACCGGTAAAGCACGCTTTGACGCCATCGATAGTAAACGTAAACAGCTTGTCTCTGAGTGTGAGCAAGACGAAAATTATCGTTGTAATGTTTATACCTTCCACGGTGGTCTTGAGTACTACTTGATTAAATCACTTGAGATTAAAGATGTACGCTTAGCCTACACGCCAGCGATGGGTGTTGGTAAATACGGCGGTGATATAGATAACTGGATGTGGCCTCGCCATACTGGTGATTTTGCATTCTATCGTGCTTATGTCGGAAAAGATGGCAAACCTGCTGAGTTATCTAAAGACAACGTACCATATAACCCTGAATCATTCTTAAGTGTGAGTGCCAAAGGTGTGCAAGAAGGCGACTTTGTTATGGTAACCGGTTACCCGGGCCGTACTAATCGTTATCGTATTGCCTCAGAAGTAGATTTTGTGTTTAACACTGTCTATCCAATGGTGCGCAAACACAACGCAAAGTATGTGGAGCTTATCAAAGAGAACGCGCCAGAAGGCTCTCAAGCATTAATCGCTTATGAAAGTACGATTGCTAGCTATAACAATTACATCAAAAACTTTGGCTCTATGATTGAGAGTTTTAAAAAGGGCAGTATGTATAGTGCTAAGCAACAATTTGAGCGTGACCTTATCGCGTGGATCAATGCCGATGCTGAGCGCAAAGCAAAATACGGCGATGTGTTGACTGAGCTGAGCCAATTGGTCGCGCAAGCACAAGAAAACTATGTGCGCGATATGATGGTGGGGTATATTCACCGCTCACAAATGATTGCAACGGCAAGGGAGTTATATCGTCTTGCAGTTGAAAAGCAAAAGCCTGATGCTGAGCGCGAACGTGGTTATCAAGAACGTGATATGCCAAAGATTAAAGCAGGTCTGGAGCGCATGACACGTCGCTACGACGAAACTGTAGACAAAGCTATTATGCTTTACTTTATGGAGCTGTATGCTGCGCTTCCTAAAGAAAAACGCATTGCAGAGGTAGACAAGCAACTACAACTGGAAGAGGGTTTTGATAAGGCAAATCATCAAGCACTGCTTGATCAAATGTATGCAAACTCTAAGTTGGCAGATGAGAAAGTTCGTCTATGGATGCTAGATTTAGATCTTGAACAACTCAATCAAAGCGCTGATCCATTTATGCAGTATGCTAAAGCGATTTTTACTGTGATGAAGCAAATTGAAGATGAAGGAAAAGAGCTAGCCGGTAAACAGCAAGCTGCACGTCCTGCGCTTATGGAAGCAATCATTGCTTACAACAAGTCTCAAAATAAGCCTGTCTATGCTGATGCTAATAGCACATTGAGAGTTACCTACGGCACAGTAGGCGGATACTCACCTCAAGATGGATTAGTTGCTACACCGTTTACCTCTCTAGAGGGGCTGCTAGCTAAAAACACCGATGTTGATCCTTTTAATGCACCTAAAAAACAGCAGCAGTTGATCCGCGATAAAGTGTATGGCCAATATACAGGTGGTATGAACACGGTACCGGTAAACTTCCTTTCTAATGTTGACACAACGGGTGGTAACTCTGGTTCGCCGACGTTAAATGGCAAAGCTGAACTGGTTGGTTTATTGTTTGACGGTGTTTATGAAAGCATTATTGGCGATTGGGATTATGATAAAAACCTGAACCGTTCGATTCACGTTGACTCGCGTTACATGCTTTGGGTAATGGATAAAGTCGACAATGCACAAAACCTATTAGATGAAATGAAAATAGTGAAGTAGTCTGCAGGTTTAATTTGTATTGATACACAAAAATGCCGACCGAGAGGTCGGCATTTTTTGTGTTATTGGGTGAAATTATACCAATTTGACTTAATACTCGTTCAATTTGAAGGAGTAAATCTGACGCTAAACGCGTTAAAAACTTCTTATTTAGAACAACTAAATAGCAAAGTTTTGCCTTGCCTACACGGATGTAGGTACCTTGGCGATAGCAGGACGCGGTAGCGGGGTTATCGACAAGATTTTCTCACCTCAAAATAGACCACTTAATTAAGAAAATTGGTGTTATTTTGTCATAAGTTGACGAATATACTTCACCGGGGCACTGCCAAAGCTTAAAAACTCTTCATGAAACGCCTTAAGGTCGAATGCTTCACCAAGCTCCTTTTTCTGTGCTTCACGGAAGTCGTAAATTTCACGATAGCCAGAGTAATAGCTGGTCAGCTGTACTTGACTTAATGTTGCGCGACGCCATTTACCTTCCGCTTCAGCGCGCTCTTGGAAAGCACCATTCATTAACAGGTCTAAGCCCGCTTCTTTGTCTATGCCATTGACTTGAATGTCATAATCTAAAATAGTGTTACAGATAACGCGCAGATTCCATTTGTAGTACATTAACCACATTTCAGGCTCGAAATTGCCATAGCCTTCTTCTAACATCATTCGCTCAGTATAAACTGCCCAGCCTTCGACCATGGCACCATTACCTAAAAGGCTCTTGATCAAAGAAGGGGATTCGTTAGCGTAAACTAACTGAGTATAGTGACCTGGTATTGCCTCATGAATATTGAGGATCTGTAGGATCCAATGGTTGTACTCACGCAAGTATGACTCAGCTTGTTCTTCACTCATTGAGTCAAGGGGAGTGACGTTATAATAGGTGTTTTCTTTTTTGTCATACGGCCCTGGTGCACTGATCGAAGCGCCAGCATAACCACGCATATATTCTGGTGTTTCACGCACAACCAATGGCTTTTCAGGATCGAGCGTGATTAAATCTTTTTCCTTCACGAACTGCTCAAGCTCTGGAATTTGTGCCTTAATTTCAGAGACAAAATCCTCACGTTTAACGTGTTTGACTGACAGATGTCTGATAAGGGTTGCAATGGCATCTCTGTCTGACTGTGGGCGAGGTGTATTGGCAAGGTATTTTGGCCACAACTGATCTGTGATCTGCACCATTTCCTCAGTAATGCGGGCTTTATCAGCAAGTGCTTTTTCATACATTTGTTTTGCTGTATACCCTGACTGTATATCAAATGCGAATTTTTCTTCGTATAACTTTTCACCAATTCTAAAGGAGCGCGCGTTGCCGCTTTCACTTAACTCTTTTTCAAGGTTAGTGAGGAAAGAAACATAGCCGTTTATCGCTGATTTGGCAGCTGCAAAGCGTTGTTTGAATAATGCTTTATCTTCTGCGCTAAGCAATGAAGTCGCTAATTTATCAAGTAGCTCATCATTTAATACGCTAAATGCCCCTTGGTTTTGTGAAATCGCAAGTTGGGTATATTCAAGGGTTGGATTATGAATATTACTCTGTGCAGCTTCATAATAGGCGGGAACATATTGAAGGCGCTTTAATACCAGCTTTAACTTTTCATCGTCACTCTTAAAGCGGCTGTTCAAAATAGTAGCAAAGCCATAGGAAACATTGTAAGAAGAAGGATTCCACTGCCAACTTTTAAACGTTTCGATGTGCCAAATATCACGCTGTAGGCGATTTTCAATCAAGTGATAGTCGATTTTTTGACTGTTGCTAAGCTGTGATAGGTCGAATTGCTGTAATTTTGCCAGCTGTGTTTTTGAAAACGCAACATTGGCGTCGCGGCTAGCTTGTGTAGGTATGGTAATTAAGTCGTCATATTTACCAAAACCTGCCCACAAGGAGGCTTCAGGATATTGTTGCCAAAGTTCGTCAATAAACTGCTCTGAAAACTGAGCAAATTGTTGGTTTTTCACCACAGTTTGTTCTTCCGTGAGTGCTACAGTCTTTGTTGAAGAAGACGGCGCGGTGCAGCCAGCTAGGCCCATTGCCATGGCAAGTGCCATACACAAGGCAGTTTTTTTCATTGTTGTGTCCTATTTATTAGTTTTCGTTATCATAACAAGATTTCGCTTTATTTGCTTTGTCTGGCTCATCCAACCACACGGCACCATTGGCCTGTGTCGCAACAATATCGCCCGGGTTATAGATGGGGCAGGACTTCATCGATAAACAGCCACAACCAATACAGCCGTCTACATAGCTACGTAAGCGCTGCATATAGGCGATTTTTTCATCTAGTTTCATTTGCCATGCTGTTGATAATTTTGCCCAGTCTTCTTTGGTTGGTGTTCTTGAATCGGGCAAGGTATCTAACGTATCTTTTATTTCACCAAGGGTGATCCCCATTTTCTGCCCAGCTTTAATAATGGCAATACGACGTAGCACATCTTTTTTGTAGCGACGTTGATTACCATTGTTACGCCAACTGCGGATCAATCCTTTGTTTTCGTAAAAATGTAATGCAGAAACGGCAACATCTGCTCTGGCTGCAACCTTACCAACACTCAAGTTTGGCTCATCTCTTAATAATTTTTCAGTTTTCATAAAATAGTACTTTACCTCAACTTAAGGTGAGGTTTTAAGGTAGCACCCAATTTATTAATAGTGCAACTGGAATTGAACATTATGAAAACAATCGTTATTTACTCAAGCTCAAACCCAAATGGAAATACTTACCAATCAGCAAAAGCGTTAGCAGAAGAAAAAAGTGCTGAGCTTATCTACCTAGACCGTTACAAAATAGGGGAGTATTGCTACAAACATTCTCACAGCGATGATGACTTTATAAACCTATTTAGATGGGTGCTCGGGTTTGATCATATTATTTTTGCATCACCTGTTTATTGGTATGCCGTAACGCCAAGGATGAAAGCATTTGTTGATAGGATCACGGACTTTATGGATATTGAAGCGCTTAAACCAGAATTAAGAGCCTTGCGCGAAAAACATTTTTCGATCTTATCAACTTCATGCCAAGCACAAGCGCCAGCACCATTTACTGAGATGCTGGTGGGCACATTTGAATATTTAGGTATGACATTACAAGAGCAGCGTCACGTGCATTACCCTTATGCAGATTAATTTTTGTAGATTTTGCTGGGCTAATAGTTTAATGACAGGCGTGTATATCAAGAAGTGTGAGGGTTTTTAAAGATCGCTGCGTAAAGCAGCTCCTACTGCGGGGCAATTCTGTCTTGTAGGAGGTGGTTTACCCGCCGAGTAGTTTAGTGACAGGTGTATATTCAAGAAGTGTGAGGGTTTTTACGGATCGCTGCGTAAAGCAGCTTCTACTTCAGGGCAACTCTGTCTTGTAGGAGGTGGTTTACCCGCCGAGTAGTTTAATGACAGTTGTGTATACCAAGAAGTGTGAGGGTTTTTAAAGATCGCTGCGTAAAGCGGCTCCTACTGCAGTGCAATTCTGTCTCGTAGGAGGTGGTTTACCCGCCGAGTAGTTTATTGACAGGTGTGTATATCAAGAAGTGTGAGGGTTTTTAAAGATCGCTGCGTAAAGCAGCTCCTACTGCGGGGTAATTCTGTCTGGTGCAGGGCAATTCTGTCTGGTAGGAGGTGGTTTACCCGCCGAGTAGTTTATTGACAGGTGTGTATATCAAGAAGTGTGAGGGTTTTTAAAGATCGCTGCGTAAAGCAGCTTCTACTTCAGGGCAATTCTGTCTGGTAGGAGGTGGTTTACCCGCCGAATAGTTTAATGACAGGTGTGTATCAAGAAGTGTKAGGGTTTTTAAAGATCGCTGCGTAAAGCAGCTCCTACTGCGGGGTAATTCTGTCTGGTRGTAGGTGGTTTACCCGCAGAGCTGTTTAGTGATAGGTGTGTATATCAAGAAGTGCGAGAGGTCTACGGATCGCTGCGTAAAGCGGCTCCTACTGCAGTGCAACTCTGTCTCGTAGGAGGTGGTTTACCAGCCGAGTAGTTTAATGACAGGTGTGTATCAAGAAGTGTTAGGGTTTTTAAAGATCGCTGCGTAAAGCAGCTCCTACTGCAGTGTAATTCTGTCTCGTAGGAGGTGGTTTACCCGCCGAGTAGTTTAGTGACAGGTGTGTATATCAAGAAGTGTGAGGGTTTTTAAAGATCGCTGCGTAAAGCAGCTCCTACCTCAGGTGTAAACCCGTTTGGTTGGAGGTGGTTTACCCGCCGAGTTGTTTAGTGATAGGTGTGTATATCAAGAAGTGTGAGGGTTTTAAAAGATCGCTGCATAAAGCAGCTCCTACTTCTGAGCAACGAGCTAAAGCAGGATAAATTGATGTAGATCATTGCATAAAGCGCTTGAATCACATTTCGACTTTGTTATACTTCGACGCGAATTTTCAGTTTAAACTGAAAGTTCAAAACTAACTAAGCCCAATTAAAGATCAGGACTATCCGTGCCCTCACACAGCTTTGCTACAGATAAACCAGTCGTTAGTGATACTGCCGTTTCAGGAAGTACCACGTCGCGTGTTTGGTTATTTGGGCGTGTTGCTGCGGTACTTAGTCTGTTAATGGTAGCCAACTTAGTATTATTATTCAGTGGTATGTTAGGTGATGTAGCTGAATTAGAAGCATTATTTGCAGATAATTCGTTACCAGACTCTCTTGTGGTGATGCTCGGAGCGTTTTTGGCTCAGCCTATTTTATCATTACACTTGCTGGTTGGTATTTATTGGTTAGTTTTCCATACTATTTTGCCTACACGCGCTGGCATCGTGCTACGCAAAATGGTATTCGCCTCTACAGAGGCTATACACCCTCAACCGGCGCCCAGCGCACATGGTTGTCGTGCTCCTCCTTTTAGATACCGCTGTCTGTTTGCGTAATCGCAATATTTATACCAATTAGACTTAATACTTGCTCAATTTGAAAGCATAAATCTGACGCCTACAGCGTAAAAATTTCTTATTTAGAACAACTAAATAGTAAAATTTTTGCCTTGCCTATATGGATGTAGGTACCTTAGCGACAGCAGGACGCGGTAGCTGAGTTATGGACAAGATTTTCTCGCTTAAAAATAGGCCACTTAATCAAGATAATTGGTATTAGATCCAATGTGCTTAATATCAATTTGTCTTGACGCTTGTTCAATTTGAATGAGGACTCCTGACGCTAATTGCGTTAAAAATTGTTTATTTAGAACAACTAATAGCAAATTTTTTGCGGTGTTATCGACAAGGTGCTCTCGTCTCTAAATCGATCACTTAATTAATCAAATTGGAACAATTTGCACTTTGCAGATCAGCAGTCAGCAATTCACTTTCAATTACATTAATCGGCTACTTATCGTCCTTTTAGAGCGAGTTGTAGGCTTGGTGATGTGATTGTCCGTTTACTGTATCAATCAATTATTTGGTAAATAGGTTAGTGACTGGTATCAACGAAGCGTTTCCCTTCACTAATGTATTTCCTTATAGATACAGTGCAATTCGAACTTGTGCAGCGTAGCTCGCACAAATAGATACTCAGCGTGCTTGATAAATAAGCCGCAGCTTATCGTTGAAGGGTAATCAATTGAATAAACGTAGTGTCGTGAATTATGCGCTCGCTTCATTGGGGCTAATGCTCACCGGTTGTAATGGTGGCATTTTGGATCCCAAGGGGCAAATTGGCATGGATGAGAAGTCCTTGATCATCATTGCCACTGTACTGATGTTGCTCGTTGTAGTACCAGTAATTATTCTTACCTTATATTTTGCGTGGAAGTACCGAGATGGTCGTGACCACGAGATCTATGCACCTAAATGGGCTCACTCTAACAAAATAGAAGCCGTGGTTTGGACCATTCCGATTGTGATTATTATTGTACTAGGGGTGATCACCTGGCGCTCTACACAATCGCTTGATCCATACAAGCCGTTGGAGGGCAAAGGAGAACATCTCACCGTTCAAGTGGTATCGCTAAACTGGAAGTGGTTATTTATCTATCCAGAGCAAGGCATTGCCAGCGTGAATGAACTGGTGTTTCCAGCGAATGTCCCAGTGGAGTACAAAATCACTTCCGAAAGCACCATGAACTCTTTCTTTATTCCGCAGCTCGGTAGTCAAATCTACTCGATGGCAGGGATGGAAACGCAGCTTCACCTGATTGCTAACGAGCCGGGAACGTTCAACGGTTTTTCTGCTAATTACAGTGGAGCAGGTTTTTCTGGAATGAAGTTCAAAGCCATTGCCACCAAAGACAAAGCAGATTTTGATAACTGGGTTGCCGATGTTAAAGCAAACGGCGACGCCTTAACCGCAGATCGTTACACGCAGTTGGCAGAGCCTTCAGAATATCACCCCGTTGAGTATTTTGGCTCGGTAGAGCAGGGCTTATTTCACACCATAGTTATGAAGTACATGCAGGGTCATGGCGAAATGAACTATTACGCCAAACCAGAGCATGCTGCGCATTCACATCACGGCAAGGCTGAGGAGTAATTATGTCGTTGTTTGGTAAATTATCCATCGAGGCAATCCCCTATCACGAACCCATCATTATGGTGACGTTAGCCGTGGTGGCGATTGTTGGTCTAATCGTGGCGGCAATGGTCACAAAATACAAAAAATGGGGCGTGCTGTGGCACGATTGGATCACTTCAATCGATCATAAACGCCTAGGTGTGATGTACATTATCTTGGCATTAATTATGTTAATGCGTGGTTTTGCCGACGCCATCATGATGCGTACACAGCTGGCCATGGCCACAAGCGGCGCAGCCGGTTATCTGCCTCCAGAGCATTATGACCAGATCTTTACCGCACATGGGGTGATCATGATCATCTTTATGGCGATGCCATTTATGATTGGTTTGATGAATATTATCCTGCCACTGCAAATTGGTGCTAGAGATGTTGCCTTTCCGTTTTTGAATAACCTTAGCTTTTGGTTGACAGCGGGTGGGGCTATTTTGATCAATTTATCATTGGCATTTGGTGAGTTTGCAAAAACCGGTTGGGTGGCATATCCGCCCTTGTCGGAGTTGTCGTTTAGTCCGGGTGTTGGGGTTGATTACTATATTTGGGCACTGCAAATATCCGGGCTTGGGACATTGCTCACCGCCGTGAACTTCTTGGTAACCGTATTTAAGATGCGTGCACCTGGCATGACGCTAATGAAAATGCCTATTTTTACTTGGACTTGTACTTGGGCAAATATTTTAGTTGCGGCGTCTTTCCCAATTCTTACCGCATTGCTTGCGATGCTAACGCTTGACCGTTATATGGACTTCCACTTCTTCACCAATGAAGCCGGTGGTAATGCAATGATGTATATCAACCTGTTCTGGGCATGGGGTCACCCTGAAGTGTATATCTTGATCTTGCCTGCGTTTGGGATTTTCTCAGAGGTTATTTCGACTTTTACAGGTAAACGCTTGTTTGGCTATAAGTCGATGGTGTATGCCAGCGGTGCGATTTCTATTTTGGGCTTTATTGTTTGGCTACATCACTTCTTTACTATGGGTTCAAGCGCCAATGTTAATGCTTTCTTTGGGGTCATGACTATGGTTATTGCGGTGCCAACGGGAGTAAAACTCTTTAACTGGCTATTTACCATGTATCGCGGTCGGTTACGGATCACGGTGCCTGTCCTTTGGACGTTAGGGTTTATGGTGACTTTTACCGTAGGTGGGATGACTGGTGTACTGCTTGCAATTCCAGGTGCCGACTACGTGCTGCACAACAGTCTTTTTCTGATTGCACATTTCCATAACACCATTATCGGTGGGGCTGTGTTTGGTTATCTAGCGGGTTTTGCTTATTGGTTCCCTAAAGTGATGGGTTACAAGCTTGATGAGCGTTGGGGTAAAGCCTCATTCTGGTGCTGGTTAGTTGGCTTTTTTGTGGCCTTTATGCCGCTTTATGTGCTCGGCTTCTTAGGTATGACACGTCGCCTTAATCATACCAACACGCCAGAGTGGAATATTTGGCTATACATCGCGTGTATTGGTGCCTTTATCATTATGTTTGGGATAGTTTTCCAAGTGGTACAGCTAGTGGTGAGCTACAAAAACCGCGAGCAATTGCAAGACACCACAGGCGATCCGTGGAACGGGCATACGCTTGAGTGGTCTACGGACTCTCCCCCGCAGTACTACAACTTCGCGACAACTCCTGTGGTTGACGATATTGACGCTTGGACAGAAATGAAAGAGCAGGGACAGGCATACCAAAAGCCTGCGCACTATCAGCCTATTCACATGCCAAAAAATACTCCCGCAGGAGTGCTTATCAGTGCGTCATTGACCGCGTTTTGCTTTGCCATGATCTGGCATATTTGGTGGTTAGCGGCGGTGGGGTTAGTCAGTGCTATCGCGGTATTTATTAAGCGTTGTTACACCCGCGACGTTGATTATTATGTTCAGGTTGACGAGATTGAGCAGATTGAGTCTGCCCACCTTTCTCGTGCATTACAGGAGGGTTAATTCATGAGTGCTATTACTCCCGATACGCTGCATGCGTTAGAAGATGCTCACGAGCATGCAGATCATGACACAGGTTCAAATACCATATTTGGTTTTTGGCTATATCTGATGACGGATTGTTTGTTGTTTGCCTCTTTCTTTGCCACTTATGCTGTGTTGTACATGAACACAGCAGGTGGCGTGTCTGGCAAAGATATCTTTGAGCTGGGTTTTGTTGCGGTTGAAACCGCAGCCTTACTGTTAAGTAGTATTACTTTTGGTTTTGCCATGATTGCGGCAAACAAACAGAAAAAGTCGCAAACCTTATCTTGGCTTGCGGTGACATTTGCCTTTGGTGCGGTGTTCATTGGCATGGAAGTGTATGAATTTCATCACTTAATAGTACACGGTCATGGACCGCAAAATAGTGCTTTTTTGACTTCTTTCTTCTCATTAGTGGGTCTGCACGGTATGCATGTGACGGCAGGCTTGATTTGGATGACTGTGATGATGATTGAAGTGACACGTCGTGGTCTTAAGCCACAAACGGTAACGCGTTTGAGCTGCTTAAGCTTGTTTTGGCACTTTTTAGATATCGTGTGGATCTGTGTATTTACCGTTGTTTATTTAATGGGGGCAATGTAATGAGCCATAGTGGATCTCAAGCGTCAGCACAGATGGATGTTCATGAGCATGAACACGACAGCCACGGTAGTGTGAAGTCGTATTTAATTGGCTTTGTGCTATCCGTTATTTTGACAGCCATTCCTTTTGCTGCCGTGATGAGTGGCAGCTTGTCATCTAGCACGACATTTTGGACGTTAGTGACAACGGCGTTAGTGCAAATTTGGGTGCACCTGAAGTACTTTTTACACCTGAACTTTGTTACGGAAGAAGGTAAGGCAAGCACGCTTTCCTTTATCTTTAGTGCGTTGATTATTGTGATGGTAGTGGGGCTGTCGGTCTGGATCATCTATGAATCGAACGCCATGATGATGTATTAACAGGAGAGTAGTCATGCTGCGTCGTTATTTTCAGGTGACAAAACCTGGGATCATTATGGGAAACTTGATTTCAGTCGCAGGAGGCTTTTTATTGGCCTCTCGAGGTGAAGTTGATTGGCTGCTATTTGCATTAACTCTGCTAGGGCTATCTTTAGTCGTTGCG
This sequence comes from Pseudoalteromonas sp. J010, assembly GCF_003934235.1. NCBI lineage: Bacteria > Pseudomonadati > Pseudomonadota > Gammaproteobacteria > Alteromonadales > Pseudoalteromonadaceae > Pseudoalteromonas > Pseudoalteromonas sp. J010. The sequence goes on from NZ_RDBW01000037.1 coordinate 29,275, forward strand.
TCAGGTTGTGTAGTTAACAATGTCATCGACAGGGACATCGATGCGGCAATGGCTCGCACTAAAACTCGCGTGACAGTAACTGGGGAAATTTCCTCAGTTGCTGCACTGTCACATAGTCTGGTACTCGGATTATCTGGCTTTGGGCTCTTAGCCTATTTCACCAATTGGATTGCGCTGGGTTTTGCCGCATTTGGTTTTTTTATTTATGTCGGTGTTTACAGCTTATACATGAAGCGAAACTCAGTGTATGGCACGGTGGTTGGTAGCCTGTCAGGGGCAGTGCCTCCTGTGGTTGGTTACTGCGCAGTAAGCGGGGTGTTTGACTCTGGTGCTGCCATTTTATTATTGATGTTTTGTCTTTGGCAAATGCCGCACTCTTACGCCATTGCGATTTTCCGTTTTGACGATTACCGAGCCGCGAATATTCCGGTGTTGCCAGTCGCGCAAGGTGTTGAAAAGGCCAAGCATCATATTGTTTTGTATATCGCCATTTATGCGCTGGTGGTGATGTTACTACCGCTTAGCGGCTACACCGGTGTAGCATTTATGGCGGTGGCCTGTACAACCAGTTTTTGGTGGTTATTGATGGCGCTAAAAGGGTACCAAAGAGACTCAGATTTACATGGTTGGGCGAGGCAAGTATTTGCATTCTCAATAGTCAATATCACAGTCCTAAGTATCGCGATGGCGATTGATAATCACAGCACAGTTTCTGCGATGCTGTACTGATCGCAGATTATCCCAAAGTAACTAAAACCCAAAGGCCCTCAGGGCCTTTTTTCGTTCTTATCTTAGTTTATACCAATTTGACTTAATACTTGCTCAATTTGAAGGAGTATATCTGACGCTAACAGCGTTAAAAATTCCTCATTTAGAACAACTAAATAGCAAAATTTTTGCCTTGCCTATATGGATGTAGGTACCTTAGCGAAAGCAGGACGCGGTAGCGGAGTTATCGACAAGATTTTCTCGCCTCAAAATAGACCACTTAATTAAGCAAGTTGGCATTATTTTACGTCGCTTGCTTTTTACCCATTTTATCTCCATATCAAGCTTATTGAATAGATGAGAAGATAATAATGGATTTAGGGATAGCAGAGGTATTGTTGTTATTTATGGCGATTTTTATCGCGTCCTTTTTACTTTTTAAGGTCGTGCTATGGGCCAAAAAAATGCCAAAAGGCGCCTATTTATTTTTGGCATTGATGCCGCTTATTTCTCTTTTTCCTATTCCACCACCTGTTTTTAAAAATGTCGCGAAAGCCAAACAAGAACAACGTAAAAAAGCCCCCAAATCAGGCGATAAACCTGAGCAATAAGCATAAAGTGGAACCTTCAAATAGCACGCTGTTTAGCTCGTGAATTCTGCTGCCCGCTTGGCCACGCTAGCATCGTGACAGGTATACGCCGTTGAAATAATCCCTTCGCTCAATAGAAACAGGCGCTCGACAGCGGCATCATCAGCGTTGTTAAGCGATTGTTTGAGTAACGCTTTTACCGCAAGTTTGTGCCGCTGGCATAGTTGATTAATTGGACTGGTAAGCTCACCAAATTCTGCCGCTGTGTTAATAAAGTAACAACCACGGAATTCGCCCAGTACCTCCACCTTATTATTAATCCACTGATCTAGCGCCAAGAACAGTTGCTTTTCGAGCATTTCACTGGTCTGGACATCTTCAAGGCAACCAGATAACCAAGATATAAATTGGTGATGTCGCTGCTCAAGTGTTGCAAGCACCAACGCATCTTTACTCTCAAAATGGTTATACAGAGTCTTTTTAGCGATACCAGATGACTTTAATACTTCGTTAATGCCAATGGCATGAATGCCATGTTGATAGAACAGTTCCATTGCGCAATCGATCAGTTGTTGTCTTTTTGTACTCATCAGTCAACCATGTTTATTACCGTGATTATAGGTTGACAGAAGTAGACCAACTTGTCTACTATTTGCGGGGTAGACAGGTTGGTCTACTTTTTTGAAAGGGAACGTATACAATGAGAGAAATACAACTTGCTTTAATTGCTGGAGTTGGGGCGTTTATCGCCATTGCAATATTGGCGTTTAGTCAAACGATAAGTGCTGAGTATATTTTTTTAATGGCACCTTTAGGCGCTACTGCAGTGCTGGTGTTCGGCGTGCCAAAAAGCCCACTAGCACAGCCTAAAAACGTTATTTTTGGACATATTATTACTGCAACAATTGGAATTATTTTTGCGCAATATATTGGTGTAAATGAACTCACCTTGGCAACTGCAACAGGCGTTGGAGTATTTGGTATGTTGGCAACAAAAACGACGCATCCGCCAGCTGGGGCAAATCCCATATTGATAATGCTAGCAATGGAAGGGTGGAGTTTTTTATTTACGCCAGTCATCACCGGTGCTGTGATCTTAGTATTGGTAGGCAAAGCGACTTTACTATTCACAAACAAGCTTAACGTAGCAGCTTGACATTAAACTCTGTAGCACTTTAATCGACGTGCGGGCTTATGATGGCCTGCTGTTTTTATAATAGCTCGTTTACTGCATACAATTGGTATAGACTACACCTAAGAAAACGTCTCAATAATTCAAGTAACTTTTAGTTATTTGATACCAAACGAACAGTTGATGTTTGTTGGTAATAATAACAATAATAAACCTTACATGGAGTAGATGTAGTTTGGAGCGAATTCAATTTGGTCAATTTCTGTTTGATACGGGGTCATATGAGTTAACGTGCGAGGGTGAAGTGATTGTACTTGATCCCAGAACGGTATCATTGTTGCTATTTCTGCTAGACAACCCCAAGCGGATAATCACACGCGATGAACTACAAACGGTGATTTGGCAGGGTGTAATTGTGACCGATAATGCCATCAATAAATTAGTCGCTAACTTACGCAAAACACTCAATGATGACCCTAAATCCCCACAGTATATTCAAACCGTACCCAAGCAAGGCTATCGTTTTATTGCTGAGGCGTCTGTACTTAAAGGTGTAAAATCCCACCTCGATACTGATCAAAAAAGCGTTAAGTCAAACTACGTAGTTAAGGGGCTTGCCAGCTTATTAATTTGTTTGTTGGCTGTTGTATTGGTGATGCTGAACAGCCGAGCATCTTCAGAGCTAAATTATAATGAAAATAATGTGTTAACTCGAGTAATGGGGGCTAAACGGAGTCTGGTCGTAGCACCTAGTGGGGAGTCAGTTAGTTTTCTCAATGACACTCGAGGTAAGGGGAATACACTTTGGGTCAAGCGCCTCAATGATCAGTATGATGATGTCGGTACACAGGTTGCAAGTGGCGCATACTATATTGATGCTTTAGTTGCACAGACTTCTACTCACCTGATTTTTACGGGATACCAAGAAGAGCAATGCGGTTGGTTCAAAGTCCCCTTTGCTGAGGGAACGCGAACTCTCGCCGCTGGCAAGGCACAACGGCTTGGTTGTAATAAATTAGTGTCTCATCAATTTACTTATGATACGCGGCAGGACGTGATCTGGCTGCTAGGGCACCCGAAGCAACACGAACATCAAAACACGTTATACAAGGTTGACTTCACGACAGGGTTAGAACCTATTAATGTAACATTGCCTAAAGGATGGCAGTTTATTTCTCTTGACCTTAAAGCTGACTGTTGTGAGCTACTACTCATAGCTCACAACAGTCAAGGAATAAGTCAGTTCTTTACGTTTGATACCACTTCTCACACATTAACCGCATTGGGGCGCACTCATCAGCAAATTGAGTTTGGTATATGGGGACATGAGAGTGACCAAGTGATTGTGGTTTCTGCATCAAAGCCAACTCAACTGCAATCTATTAATGTACAAAAAGGTTCTGAACGTACGCTCGCGAGTTTAACGGATCGAATTTGCTGTGAGTTAGCACGCCATCCAAATAATAAAGATTATGTGTACTCAACATACGACAAAAACATAGACCTTAATTGGCGACTTACCGGTTTTGAATTAGACAATAGTAACGGCAACGAGAGACTTCCTGCGTTCGCTAATAAGCAAATAGGGATCTACTTTACTTCGAACCGTGCCGGTGGCAACCATATTTATTTCCAAGCACCAGCACAACGTGCGGCGCAAGTGATTATGATGGATGAGCATATGCGTCTGCGAGAGTTGGCAGTATCTCCAGATGATAAGTTATTGCTGGTAAATCATAATAATCATCAGCTATGGATAGTGGATAGCGAACGAAAAAATGTGCTCCATCAGACCTCTTTAGATGGTTATGGTTTTGCTCAGTCTTGGATTAATAACACTTTATTTGCTGTTACGGTAAAACAGAAAACGTCCCGCAGTGTACGAGTATATAATCGGCAGTTACAGCTGGTGGCAGAGTTGCCACCATCGTGGATGCGTATTATGCCAGATAGAGCAAATAGAGAAGTTATATATGTCTATAATCAAGACAAAAACGTATACCGCTTTACATTGGCTGATTTACTCAATGGGCAAATGCAAAAAGGGGTTCAGCTTGGAGAAGTTGATCATTTTCATCAAGGTATAGTCGAAGATAGCGTGTTATATGCAAGCGACCACATAGAAGCAGAATTAACACTTTATAAACTCAATGACCGTCACCTACAATTTTTAAGTCAAAACCCATTTGATGGATATTATGGTTTCGATGTAAAGGACGGTCAGTTAATTTATGCGAGCACTCGGATGTTTAGTAGCGACTTATATACCACTCAAGCGCGTTAGCGAGTCTGCTCTTACCATCTATAGGTATATGCTAATTTGATTGCGGTTTCATCCGTATTTTCAGTACGTTCATGCCAGCCATCTTCTATGTTATAACCTCGGTTGATACTGGCTATATAAACTTCGTCTGGTGATGGTTCGAAGCGTATGCGACTGAAAATAGAGAAGTTATTGGTCTGATCATTGTGCTGTAATAATGTATTCCAAGACCATTCACTGTTAAAGGCTAGATTAACACTAAGTCTGGTATTAAAAAGTTGGTCATTGATGCCATCTTTTTGATAATAATACATATTGCGACTTACATTTAAAAATAGATGCTTATTTGGACGATAATTCAAATCTAGGCTAATGCGTTCAAACTCGGCATCATAAAAACTCCCTGTTAAAAATCGTGAAGTTACATACATGGGCCTGTTATTGGCACTTCTGATGTACAGTTCATTTTGAATATAATCATATTCTTGCGGCATAAAAGTGAGCTTATCCGTAAACCTGAATGGTTTTGTTAAGATCCTTTGATAGCGGTTATGACTGAAAAAGAAGTGATCATTATTTTTTAAATCAATTTGCAGTGGTCGTAAAAAAAGGCTTTGCCCTTGTCGGTTGCCTTGGGTGTCTTCCCAAAGATAATAAAATCCAGTAAATTGGTAGTAATTAATGTTATCTGCTAACCACCCCGACTGTGGCCTTATTCGATAGTGGCTTATCGCCTCGTAAAATTGAAGATCCTTTCTATTTACAAAGCCTAAAGCAGGGTTAAAATCTTTACCTATATATTGGTACCGACTACGAAGATAAAATGTGTCATTTGGCAGCTCTATTGATCCCCCGTAAGACTTGTTATCCTCATTGGTTATCTCCTCTGTTGAAACGGCTTCCGTTTCTTGATAGTAAGTGTGAGTGACGAAGGGGTATTGATCAAGCATATTGCCTTGGAAGCGATAGTCTGCGCCTACTAATCTTCTTTGGGCTTGGCCATCAGGGCTACCATTGGTTACAATAGCACCAATTTGATGCTGCTGTGCAATTTGCTGTGTCACACGGGCGACACTAAGCTGTGTTTCTTCGGATTGATTACCATCTTGTTCTTGATTTACGCTTAGAATACCTAAGCGAGTATTACCAATCTGCCCTGTTAATTTGGTGCCCCAATTGATATCTAGAATACCTGATTGTCGGCCCTGTCCGATACGTCGTGAGTAAAAAGGCATACCATTGGCGTGGCTATCTCCCATACCACCAAATCGAAAAATTTGACTGTCCTGTAGAAAGAAATCGCGTTTTTCGGTGAAGTACTGAGAGTATTGAGTCATATTGAGCGGTACTTGATCTACCTCTGTGCCTGAGAAGTCAGTATTGAGTGTCAGCATCGCAGAGAGATTTGGTGTCACTTTGTAGAGTATGTCCAACGCTGGTGTGAGTTTACTGTCATCGTCATTGCCTTTTAGTGCCAAGCTCGGTTTTACCTCTACTCCCAAGCCTTGCTTTAAGCCTTCAAGCCCTTCAATGGGGGCGAGCTGGTTAGTATGCCAAGCGAAGTTACTCGGGTTATTAAGGTTCCAATAAATTTGTGTATTAGGGTTGGCTACGCGGTGCCTGAGCTGCAAGCCCCATTGTTTAGCACCTTGCTCAAACGAAATTGATTGCATTGGAATAGCAATTTCTACAGACCATTTATCTTCTTCGATGTGTGTTTTAGCAAACCAAAGAGTTTTCCATTGGGCAATATAATTGGTACCGTCAACTAAACCATCTTCTTTAACACCTGAAGGAGTGACATGGAATAGATAAGCGTCTGCTCTGTCAAAATTAGTGTCTAGAATAAGTCCAAAATAATCCTCATCCCACATGTATTCGCCTTGCGTCAACACTCGGTCGGTTAACGAGGCTTTAGGTTGATAAATCGTCGCCGCAACGTAGAAGTAATCACTATCGTAGCTGATATAAGCCTCAATATTATGATCTGGGGTATTGCCGACATTGGGTCTAAACACAACGAAGTCATTGATGTGTTGTGCCTCCTGCCATTCATGTTCTGAAAGCTTACCGTCAATGGTGGGTTTTTTTGTAACCTTTGGGATAAAGGTTGGGGGTTGAGTAAATTGCTGCCAATTCGCTTGGACGTTAAACGAGCTAAAGACTGATAGCAGGGTGATTATGGCAACACATTGTTTAGCATTAACTAGATTTATCATTGTTATTTTCTCTGATCACAATATCTATTCATCATGCTGCAGCCTTTGTAAAAAGAAGTGATTAAGCAGCGAAATAAGATGACAAAGTAGTGATTTTTTATGATGAAAATATGCCTAGCGTATTGAAAATATTAAAAATAATTAAAGTCATGTAAAAGTAGAGAGCTACAGCTCGACGGGGTGATTAGGTGCTACTAATCTTGACCTTAAATTTGAATTTGCTGTAATTTCATTCCCTTACACGTGTAAAGCTCGGTACAAGCTTCTCTTTCTCTCGTCAGCGCGTTTGAGTGGGTACTATTTCGTATTTTTTTATTCATAGCTTAGCTAAGGGCTATAAATTACGCATCGCGGACTTATTGAGCGTTCGTTAATCAACCTAAAACGAATCGTGGGAGTTAAAATAAAAGCATATAAAACAGCAGATTAATATTTTACATGCTGTATATATGGCAACAGTAACGCAAATGATGAAATTTCATTGAAAGAGAATTTGAGTTTCGTGCTAGCATGTGAGTAAGGGAGTTAACTTGTCTGATTTATCAATTGATTGCACTACATATTTTTAGCCGGTTGTTCCACGGGATCCGTGGCGCTAAATATTCAAAAGAGGGGGTGTTCCTCAGCGCAAAATCTGCACATACATCGGTGTTATTTCGTGATATGTGTCAGCCTCCAACTCTTAGTCGCCGTTGGTTATATCAAGAACTCAAAATACAGACTGAAACAGCGACGTATTTGATATTGATAAAACATCATGGTGCGAATGAGTTGATACAGACATTACAGCAACACTGGATTAGGCATCATGGTCACCACTTACATGCCAAAGTGAAAAAAATAGAAACGCTACTCAGTAGTCGCTATCTTAGCCAAAGCATACAAAAAGTAGTGTTTGATGTGGCTGGATCATTATGGTGCAGTTGGAAAGAGGTTGATAAGGGAATATTACCCAAAGCGCTTGAGCCCATGGTGGCGACGATACGTGAAATTGCATCGTGGACTGAGAATGATATTGCAGAGTTTCAGTGTGCATTTGTCGCGTACTACTTGGGGCAAGATGTACTCTATTTTGACCAAGTTGAATCCAACCCTTTGACTCTCGCACAGCGTAAAGCCTGCATTATTCAAGATGACAGGCAACTATTATTGGCTGCTGCAGGCACTGGAAAAACCAGTGTTATCAAGGCAAAGTTGGGGTATTTACTGCATCGAAAGCTAGCCAATGCAGATCAAGTGTTACTACTTGCTTATGGCAATGATGCTGCAACTGAAATGCGAGAACGTTGTAATGACATAGCGAATACTCTGAATTGTTCAACGTTTCACTCATTGAGTATGCAGATCATCGAAGCCGTAACAGGAACAAAACCTGTGCTGTCAACGTTAGCAACCGATAAGGCGCAGTTTAAGCTATTTATCTCAGATGCTATCCAGTCTTTACGACAAGAAGCACACTTTGAACAAGCCTTTCATCAATTTTTGGATGGTCAAGGTATAAAGCAAACCCAACATGTCATTGAGCTACTCAGCCAAATGTTGCCGTTGATAAAGCAGGCGCAAATAATGGGAGAGGCAGAGTCATTAATTATGCGATTTAATCATCAAATGACGGTCCCGCTGGCAGTACTTGCTGAATATCAGTTATATCTAACCAATGAGGCCTGTATCGATTTTGATGATATGCTAGAACGTGCTATCCATTTTGTTGAAAATGACAAATTTAGAGTGCCTTGGCGTTATATTTTGGTTGATGAGTTTCAAGATATTTCTCGTGTCAGAGCAAAGCTAGTTCAAGCACTACTGAATAAAAAAACTGGTAGCCAATTATTTGCGGTAGGTGATGATTGGCAAGCAATATACCGCTTTAGTGGTGGTGATATACGGCTGACAACAGAATTTGCCAAACATTTTGGAAAGTCTACAACTACCTATTTAGATAAAACTTTTCGCTATCCACAAAGTATTCTGGATACAGCTTGCGAGTTTATATGTCGAAATCCTGAGCAAATAGCCAAAGATATCAGTTCAAACCAACTAGGTATCAAAGGGCAAGGAGTTATAAAAGTCCCCAGTGGTGACGAGATAATGGATGCTCAACAACTCCTTAATTTGATTGAGCAACGTAACGAAGGAGCGGTATCAGTTTTGTTACTTGCTCGAAACCATAAGGGTTTACCTGATAAAGCGCAAGTGGATAACTGGCGTCGATTATTTCCGCAGTTGGCGATCAGTACCAATACTTTTCATGGCGCTAAAGGGACAGAAGCCGACTTCACGATAGTGTTTGGCCTTAAAGCACGCCTATTCCCATCAAAAATAAAAGTACCAGAGATAATAGAGGCGTTACTTCCAGCAAAAGGAAGTTATGCAGATGCAGAAGAGAGGCGGTTATTTTATGTCGCGTTAACTCGAGCAAGAAAGCAGTGTTTTCTTTTGGAGCCAGATGAGTCACCGTCTTATTTTCTACAAGAAATTGCGTGATTAAGGTTTACCCACTCTTGATCTTTTATGACATTACACGCATACCATTATTATCGCACTAACAATGTTGAGGTAAGGATGAGCACAGATCTATTAAAAGACGCGTTAAAAAGAGTAAACACAATCGTAGAGAAAACAGGGATAGAGCAGTCAACGTATCAAGCGCTTGCTCAACCCCAAAGAACCTTGTCTAGTAATATCTCTATCCGCAGAGATAACGGTAAGTTGGACTACTTTGAGGCACATCGATGTCAATATAATGACCTCCTTGGGCCAACCAAAGGTGGGATCCGCTTTCACCAAGACACCAACGTCAGCGAAGTCCAAGCATTAGCACTGTGGATGACACTCAAGTGCGCGGCGGTCGGTGTTCCGTTTGGAGGTGCAAAAGGTGCTGTAACCGTTGATCCTAAAACCTTAAGTCCAATGGAGTTAGAGCGCCTAGCACGTGCCTATATTAGGGCTAATGCCGATTTCATTGGCCCGGAGCAAGATATTCCAGCACCTGATGTTTATACCAATGCAAGAATTATGGGCTGGATGATGGATGAATATGAGAAAATTGCAAGGCAGAAAAGCCCAGCGGTGATCACCGGAAAGCCCCTTATTTTTGGTGGAAGCGCGGGACGAGAATCAGCAACAGGTCGTGGCGCATTTTTAATCATTGAACAGTTAAGTAATAAAAATAACTGGGATAATTCGGACAAAACAGTGGCAATTCAAGGGTTTGGTAATGGTGGCTATCATTGTGCGCGACTGTTACAGCAATCTGGGTACAAAGTGGTTGCAGTGAGTGACTCTAAGGGAGGAATTTACTGTAAGGAAGGCTTGGATATCGAAAGTGTTTATCAAGAAAAGCAGCGCAGTAAATCACTCAAGGCGGTTTATTGTAAAGACTCTGTGTGTGAAAGTGTTGAACATGATGTCATTAGCAACGATGAATTGCTGAGCTTGAATGTTGACATTCTTGTTCCTGCAGCATTAGCAGGTGCCATAACAAAAGAAAATGCTGACTCCATTGCTGCAAATTATATTGTTGAAATTGCAAATGGTCCGGTAGAAGCAGATGCTGATCCCATTTTAAATGACCGCGGCATTATGGTGATCCCTGATATTTTAGCGAATGCTGGAGGGGTAATTGTGAGCTACTTTGAGTGGTGCCAAAATCGCCAAGGAGAAGCATGGGATGAGCAAGTAGTGAACGATAAACTAGCCAATTACATGCAGGATGCTTTTGACGGAGCGTGGGAGCTAAGCCGAGAGGAAGGGCTCGACATTCGAGACGCTGTGTATAAGCTTGCCTTACAGCGAATACAAAGCGCATTACAGGCACATGGGACACAGTCTTACTTCGAAAATCGAGAGTAGTTTTTCAGATTGTGTCGATAAATTTTTTTTGCTGTACTGTTTTTAGGTGAATCCACATAATCGCGCTTTTGTTTATAGGGCGATAGCACTTACGGCCAAGTAGTGTTTTTACATTATATTGTAGATGTCGTTCTGGTTATCTGTTTTTCAAGGGGTAATTTGTATGCGCGGTTGGATCATCTATAAAGACTCTGCCAATTTAGTGAAACCTGAAATCTACGAGATAGATAGATTGATGGCGGTAGCAAAAGAAGAAGGTATCGATCTTCAAGTGTATTCACCGGATCAGTTTGATCTTCTGGTTACTAGGGAAGACGAAGAAAGCATTCTTATCGATGGGCAACCAGTTGCATTGCCTGACTTTGTGCTACCCAGAATGGGTGCTGGCACCACATACTTTACCCTTGCTATTATTCGTCACCTTGAGCGTTTGGGTGTGCACTGCTTTAATTCGTCACAATCAATTGAAACCGTTAAAGATAAATTATATGCCCAACAGATATTAGCTGAACAGAATCTACCTACGCCAAAAACCATGTTGGTTAAGTTTCCAGTTAATATAGAGCTAGTCGAGAAACAAATCGGTTTCCCGGTGGTGATCAAAACATTATCCGGTTCTCAGGGCAGTGGGGTGTTTTTGTCCAAATCAAGAGGTGAATTTGACGATTTGATGCAGCTGATTGAGGCGACTAACCCTAAGGCGAATATCATTTTACAACGCTTCATCAAATCGAGCCATGGTAGAGACTTACGAGTATTAACTATTGGTGGCCGCGCTGTGGCATGTATGGAGAGAAATTCAGGTGGTAAAAATTTCAAAGCCAATGTGAGCCTCGGAGCCACTGGAAGCCCTCATCCTATTACTCCAGAAATAGAGTGGCTAGCGACGCAGACGGCTAATATCTTAAACTTAGACGTAGCGGGTATTGACTTATTGTTTGATGAAGAGCACTTCAAAATATGCGAGGCAAACTCAAGTCCAGGTTTTGAAGGGCTTGAGCAGGCTGTTGACATAGATGTTGCAAGAGAGATTTTGCACTTTATTCGTATTCGACTTGGCATCTTCAACCGCTCAGGCAAAGTATCGAAAAATAACAATGGCGTGAAAAAAGCCTCTGCAACTCACGCAGAAAGTGAACAATTAACTGTTTAGATGTGTTTCGAGAAACACGATGAAACCAATCACCGTGTTTCTTCTGTGCTCACAGCTTTAACTGTTGTTAATGCCGTTTTTAGCGCGTCAATTTGGATTGGTTTGGATAAAAAACTGTCCATGCCCGCATCTAGACATGCTCGCTTATCCGACTCTGATGTATTGGCTGTCAAAGCGATAATGTGCGGTATTGATTGTGTGTTACTATTGAGTTTACGTATTGCTCTAGTTGCGTCAAAGCCATCCATATTGGGCATAATGCAATCCATAAAAACAATATCAAAGTGATTTTTACGGCACGCCTCTACAGCTTTCACACCATCATATGCCATGTCAATTTGAGCCGCACCAAATTGTTGTAATAACTTTTCCATCACTAATACATTAATTTGATTGTCATCAACCAATAAGATCTTACATCCGGCTAAGGAAATATTAGGTGTCGATAAAGGGCAAGGCTCGGTATGAGCGTTCTCGTGCTGCTTTGCAAAATCGACGGGAAAAGTAACGGTGAACGTACTGCCTTTGTCGACTTCACTTGAGACTTGTATATCGCCGTCAAATAGATTGCAAAGCTCAAACACAATGGATAAACCAAGCCCTGTACCACCAAAGCGGCGACTAATACTGGGGTCACCTTGGCTAAAAGGCTGGAAAAGCAAACTTTGGTTCTCATCGGAAATCCCAATACCAGTATCGCAGACACGTAATTGAAGCAAGAATTGTTCGTTTTCTGTTAAGACATCGGCATAGATATCAACACATCCCACTTTGGTGAATTTTATTGCGTTACTGACCAAATTCGCGAGAATTTGTTTTATTCTGGTAGGATCAGAGTACAGCCAAAGGTTAGCCAGCTTGTTCATGTGTACATTGATGGCCAGCCCTTTTTCTTGGCTAGCTGGATGGTATAAGCCAACAACTTGGGTGACCAGTTGCGTTAAGTCAAACGGCGTATTATCCAGCGTTAAGTTATTGCTATTAAGCTTACTAAAGTCCAATACATCATTGATCAGGGTGATCAACATATCCGCGCTATTTCGGGCAATTGTTAAGTTACTTTGTATCGCATCAATATCATTTTCCTTGTGGCAAGCTTGAAGCATGCCTACAAGCCCATTCAACGGGGTACGCAATTCATGGCTTATCTTGGCAATAAAGTCACTACGAGTTTTAAGTAGTTGCTCAGCTTCTTTTCTTTGTTGATCTAAGGCTAAACGTAGTTTAACTTGCTCATCAATGTCTTGAATTGCACCAAAAACTCTAACGCATTCACCATTTTCATATTCCCCCTGCCCATGAGAGGCAACCCACTTTTCATTACCGTGTGCGTCTATGATAATTGACTCAATATCCCACTTTGTTCGAGAGGAGATTGCGTCATTAATCGCTTGCTTTATATCGTTTTGATGGGAACCTGGTTTATAAAAAGCAATGGCATTATCCAGCGTCGGTACAAACTCTTCTGATACGCCGTGAATAGCTCGGGTTTGTTGGCTCCAGTAGACTTTATTTTTTTTAAAATCTACTTCCCAAGAGCCAATATCTGCTAATCGACTCATTGCTGCAAGTGCTTCAGAGCGATGCTGTAGTTGTCTTAATGTTTTTTGACGTGAAATCTCAACGCCAATCCACTGTCCTAACAAGCTGACGTAATCTAAATGCTCCTGAGTGAAACTATCGGGTTTAGCATCAGGGGAAGAAAAGTTCACTGTGCCATATCGATTTCCATCAACAATGATGGGAGCGCCAATGTAACTTTCTAGGCCAAAGTGTATATAGCAGGGGTGTGTTGCGATCTTGCTGTTTCCTGCATGAGAGAAAGCCAGCGCACTACCTGCTTTAAAAGTGTGCCAACAATAGGTATCTGAAAAATCAAATGTGGTACCAACGGACAGACTATTATCCGGCGTAATAACATGTTTTACTGTGTAAATATTGGCGTTTATTTCACTTACGATAGCAATGTCGAGCTGGAATACATCAAGCCCAAGACTGAGAAGTGCGGTAACTTTTTCATCGAATGTGGTTTCTTGGCTTGTTGTGATCAGATGTAGCCTTTTTAAAATACTCACAAATTTCACATCGTTGGTGTAATTAAGATAATCTTTTAACTTTAACTGCTCTTTGCTAACTTGCCAACAATAAATCTTGCTACTTTGTCGAGATAACTTCCGTTTTTCAATAGATTATGAATAAAATAAGCGATGCGGGATTATCACTACTATTTAGGTGAATAGATGAAATTTATCAGTATAGCTTTTTTATTTATGGCGTCGTTTGCGAGTGCTCAAACGCTTCGGGTGGCAACTTTCAATGTCAGCATGGAAGCGACGAACTATCAACAGCAAGGTGAACCCCTTGATCCTGAGAAACTAAGCAAGTTACTTCAAGACGGTCAACATCAGCAAATAAAAAACATCGCAGAGATCATTCAACGTGCTCGTCCAGATGTCATTCTGCTTAATGAGTTTGACTACATTGCTGAACCAGGGAAGGGCGTGCTGGCATTTATGAACAACTACTTGGACAAAAGTCAGCATGGTCAGCAGCCGATATCATATCCGTACTTTTATATCGCACCGGTTAACACAGGCTTACCAACACGATTTGATTTAGACAACGATGGTAAAAAGTCGCGTTATGCTGGAGATGCGCAGGGCTTTGGCCTTTATGAAGGGCAATACGGTATGGTTGTGTTGTCTAAGTATCCTATAAAAAATAGCCAAGTGCGGACACTGCAAAATTTCCTTTGGAAGGATATGCCCAATCATAAAAAAACCATAGATCCAAAAAGCAACTCACCTTTTTATCATGCTGACGAGTGGCAAGTCTTACGATTAAGCTCGAAGTCACATTGGGATCTGCCAATTGATGTAAATGGAAAGGTATTTCATTTCCTTGCTATGCACCCAACCCCTCCAGTATTTGATGGTGAAGAAGACCGTAATGGCAACAGAAATCACGATGAAATTAGACTGATGGCCGACTATATAGACCCAAAACGGAGTGAATATATTTATGATGATAGTGGTGTAAAAGGTGGCCTAAAAGCGAAAACTCGATTTGTGATTGCGGGTGATTTAAATGCTGCAGATCAAGGCGATAAACATCGTCCTGGTGTAATCGAACAGCTATTAGAAAGTCACTATGTGTTCTCTGCTTTTGAGCCGGTGAGTAAAGGGGGCAAGCAGCATAGTGAAGCGCAATATAGTCGCAGTTACACTGCTCATTGGGGAGCTCGGGTCGACTATGTTTTACCTTCAAAGTATGGCGTTCGTGTTTTAGACAGCGGCGTGTTTTGGCCTAGTAGCACGGATCCACTATATCGATTAGTTGAAAGCCGCCATGCTAGCTCAGATCATCGCTTGGTGTGGCTTGACCTTGAATTAAAGTAACAATCACTTTTACAACCAGGTGTTTATCAAACTAAATAGAAAGCAAACGCCTCCTTGCTGAGCGGTTTGCTGGGCGAGTATTGGTATCGTTATGATGTGGATACTCGCTTTATGGCTTTCTTGTATCTTTGTTATGTGAAGATTGACTGTCCTTTTCAGGCGACGTTGGCTCAAATGGTTTTAGCTGATCATCGATCTTTTTTTTCATTTCAAACTTTGCCGAGTATTTGAGTAAAGCGATATTGCTCCAAATGACGCCCAGCACACCGACGATAATTAACACAACTTGCCAAGTCTCGAGCTGTTCACCCATGGTAAATCCTTAAAAATAGTAAATTTTCAAATTTGTTTTGAAATAGGTGGGCATTTTACCTCGACTGTTGATATTATTCACCACCTAGTCATTTCGCGATAATTATGCTGCATATATTTACATTCTGAGGATAATAGCGCATTCATGGAACAAGTGTTAATTTGGCCTGCCCAATACCCTATGTTACTGAAAGGGTTAATCGAACAAAACGGTGCTTACATTCTAGATGCCATAGAGGCATGGCCGAATTGCCAACAAATAAAAGACGAGCAGGGGGTAACCACTACGATACTTCCTCCGCTGTTTTATCTTGCCTGGCTCAGGCCGTTGGAACCTTTTGAAGCTTGCTACTTTCAACATATTGACGATTATGACGACAAGCAACGCCAATATGTTAATAGTGTAACGCGACATATCGAAGAAAACGGTGTTGAACAAGATGAATTAATCAAGACACTTATCCAGCGTTTAGGACAGTATTCAAATATCCAAATGCAGCTCCAAAACCAGAGCTTGTCTTTTATTGAATTGCTGTGCGAAAAGCAATTTGAAAAAACACTGATATGGTTGATAGAAGTGGGTATTCAGTTTGCACCAGAAGAAGTTGTATCTCTTTGGTGTAACAGTGAAGAAGCAATTCATGCTACTTTGCTTGATAATTTAGAAACCTGTGTACGTGACCGTGATGAGACAGCGAAGCTTGCGACAGATGGTTTATTGGATGGCCGTCAAACATTCGAGTTGCTATGCGCTATGTGCGACCAAGGTGAAGTGGCAAAGCAATTGGAGCAAGCACTGTTATTTCAGCTCACACAGCAGCAAGTTAAACAATCCGCTATTCTCACGCTGGTTAATCAAGGAGCAAAAGGGGTAGCAAAAGATAGTAAAGGGCGCTCAGCAATTATGCTGGCTATTGAAAATGGTTTTGTAAGTGCTGTTGAGCCGATGCTGACGTACCATAATGTCAACGAACTTGACGAGTGTGGACGAAACTTTATGCACTATGCCGCAGCATCTAACTCAGCGGCTATGATAGACATGATTTTTGATCATGGAGACGATCCTACATTAGCCGATATTTACGGTGATACCCCATATCGAGTTGCCATGAAACAACAGGCGCTAACGTCAAAGCAAACGTTTGAGCAACGTGGGATAATCGAACTATCCAATGATGCAAAGTATCAAAAAATCAAAACGGTTCACATGCTCTATGCCTTTGCCGCAATTTTATTACCGTTGCAATTATTTCTCTTTTTTACCGATGAGGTCGATGAAAAAACCATTGCGACTTTGGTCACTACGGCAGCATCGATTGGGATATTTGCAATAGCAAGACGAAAGCGCAGCAATCCTTTATATCCAAATAACTCGACGCCTTGGTCGTTACTTGGCGTAAACGCACTGGCTTGGGTGAGTATTGGAATACAAATTTTATTCTCTGTTTTGGTATTAATCGCAGTGCTGTCTTTGCGATAGTGGCATAGTCACAATTTTACCTTCTTATACCGACTTAATACTTGTCAGCATTGAGCAAGTATTAAGTCAGTCAGGGGCTGGGCTTAAGTGATGAGTTCAGCCTCAAAAAATATATCACTGATCTTGGCTATGTTCGTGCGCTGCTTTCTCATCTGCTAGATCTTCTTTTAACTTCCTAATCTTTAAGCCTAACTCTTGACCTCTGTGCCTTGCATAATAAGTACAACCGATAAACATCGACGTTGCTAGCGCTATTTCTAGTAATACTAAAAGCAACTCATCGGGAGAGATCCACAAGAGTGTGAATCCGTGGATGAAGTAAAACATAACGATAAAATTAGCCCATGCGTATGTGTATGGTTTGTCTTGGAGTATCCCCTTGAGCGGAAGTAACAGCGGTAAAACGTAAACCGCGAAGACAAAACCTAAGCTATAACCTTCTCTTGGTGCGAGTACAAAAAGCCACAATGGCATCAAAATTAATAGCCCAAAGTAACCTATTAGCGCCAAGAGCTGAAAGCGTTTTGTGATAGGCTTTTTTGCAATAGTGTTCATTTCAACTTTTCCGCTACACGCAGTAACCGACAGGCAGCTGCGCGACAAATTTTAATTTCTGTTTGAGTAAGCACGGTACTATTCTGGCTCCCAGAAATATGTGTTGCACCATAGGGAGTACCGCCACTTTCTGTTGCTAATAACTCGGGTACATCATAGGGTACTCCAAGTAACATCATGCCATGATGCAGTAAAGGAAGTGATAGGTTGAGTAAAGTAGCTTCGTTGCCGCCGTGCATGCTGCTTGATGACGAAAAGACGCATGCGGGTTTATCGATTAACGCGCCTTTCAGCCACAAATCACTGGTCGTTTCCCAAAATGCTTTTGCTTGAGATGCCATCATTCCAAATCGAGTGGGGGTACCAAAGGCTAACGCATCACAGCTGACTAAATCTTGCTTGGAAACTACGGCATCATGCTCTTGACGTTTTTCAAATACCCGCACCACAGCGTTGCCACCTTGGGCGACAATAGTGTCTGCAAACTCATGAGCCATGTTTGCCACAGAGCCATGGCTGGAGTGATATAAAACGAGAACGGTAGCCATTAGAGAATTTCAAGTACCGACTCGGGTGGTCTACCAATCGCCGCTTTATTGTCATTAACAACAATTGGGCGCTCAATGAGTTTAGGGTTTTCAAGCATCGCTTTACGAAGTTGTGCTTCATCTGTTTCTTTAGATAACCCTAGCTCTTTGTATAACGTCTCTTTGCTACGCACCAATTGATGAGCAGAGCTAAAACCAAGCTTTGTAAGTAGCGCCGAGAGCGTTTCTTCATCCAGAGGCGTTTTTAAGTATTCGATTACTGTGGGGCTAATGCCATTGGACTCTAGTAGCGCCAGAGTTTCACGTGATTTTGAACAACGTGGATTATGATATATTTCGATAGACATTATTTAAGCTCTATTTTAGTAATGTTGGACTCTGCCTGATCATAACGTAATGTCTAGTTGACGAAAAGCTAAGTAAAAGGAAATCGGCTTTAATTCTACAGTTTTAAAGCCGAGATGGTATGAAAGGCTGACAAGATTACAACTTGGCAATTTCTTTTTGCATATTTCTATATTGGCTCAGTAATGCCTTGAGTCGCGTCCGTTTAATGTCCTCATTATCTTGAACGTGGTTAAGCGCACGTTGTACTTCATCTGCTGCCTTACTAAATGCGCCATACTGTGAGTATACACTGGCTTTTGACTCATGATATGCCGCTTTGTTATCCAAAAACTCGTAGGCTTGTGTGAGAAGATCCCTTGCTAAAATATGATCCGGTTTCTCTAATAGGAAAATTTTTAGCAGCTGCTCTGCCAGTTCATACTGTTTTGCTTTAATTGCTGCGTTTGCATAGTTAAGCGTGATCACCTGATTGTTAGGCCGTAGTTGATGTTGAGCACTGAGCATTTCAACTGCTTTTTGCGGGGCATCGGTAGCGATAAGGTAATCGGTATATACATCTAAGTAAAACAAGTTGTTTGGCTCTTTTGCCAACAACTCATCTAGCAGCTTACCTGACTCTTGATATTGCTTTGTGTCTAACAGTGCGATGGCAAGACCATATTTGATAGCACGTTTATCTAACTTTTGGGACTGCTGAAGTTGATTTTGAAAAAATGCAACGGCTGTTTCGTCATCATAATAATAGCGGGCCAGTACTCGACTCTTTGCAAGGGCATAGGAAAGACTTGAAGAATAATGTTTCTTTTCAAACTGCTGAGCTCTCAAGCGCACATCCGACACTCGGCTGTCAGGCAGTGGGTGGGTGAGTAAAAAAGCTGGAGGCTTATTTTTAAAGCGTATTTGGTCAGATAGTTTGGTTAAAAACTCGCTGGCTGCGTTAGGGTCAAAACCCGCTTTGTAGAGTGTATTCATACCAAAGCGATCAGCTTCTTGCTCAGCTTTGCGGCTATGAGTTAGCTGGTTTAATGAGGACTGTGTCTGACTTGCCGATAAAATTGCAATACCCGCATCGGGAGCTACTACGGTTGCCAAGATACCGGTAATGAGTCCGGCGATTGTTAATGCGCTATTGTCTTGAGCATTTTGTACTCGTCGAGCTAAGTGGCGTTGAGTGACGTGTGCAATTTCGTGCCCAATGACTGAGGCCAGTTGGCTCTCGTTATCAGACTGTGCAATTAGCCCTGTGTGTACTCCTACGTGACCACCATAAAATGCAAAGGCGTTGATGTCTTTGTTGTTTATCCAAAAAAAGGTAAACGGGAAGCGGACATCGTTAGCATTGGCAACAAGGCGGTTGCCCAAGCTGGTCAAATACTCTTCCAGCACAGGATCGCCAACCACAGGAGAGCGAGAGCGAAGCTGCATCATCATCACTTCGCCTATTGCTTGTTCTTTTTCAATCGGCAACACTTGCAACGCGGAAGTGCCAAGATCGGGTAATTTTAATTCGGTTTGTGCAACACTCGAATGTGTCGTTACGAGTGCACATGTTAATAATATTGAGTTTAACAGGGGTCTAAACTGCATTCTAATCCCTTTTAAGGTCCTCTCCGAGCATTATTCTAGCGAGGTCAACTTCGTCATGGCATGCTCGAGCATCTTTTTCGCAAAGTTGGTAAAAGTCTTTTATTGAGACCCCATCAACTCCTGTGATGTTCAATTCTTTTTGCAAAAAGCTAATGGTCATATGCAATACTTTGTGAGCATGCAGGATAAGGGCTTTGTCGGCAATGTCACCGCGTTCAAAATAAAATGCAATGAACTTATGTAATTGATTGATACGAAGCAAGTTTTTCATGGTATGAGGATCCCATACACGAAACTCTAAAAATCGATTATCTTTTACATAAGCGTCAATTCTGGTACCTTTTGCTATTGGATATGCCCAAAGTTCAAAACCACGGTCAGTAAACACTTGATGTAAAGCTATTTTTGGTTTGTTTTCACATTGAATAATCCCACTATCATCTTCGTATCCCCCTAATAGCTCAAGATTCCAATTTCGTTTGTCTAATAATCGCTTCACTGCATTATCAAAGCCATGATGGAGCAGTCCCTCACATTCGCTGACCGCAGAGGCTACAAGATGATAAAATGGTGGAAGCTCGCCCCAATTTATTTGTTTTTTGTACCAATTTATTTCTTTTAATGTTGGATTGGCTGGCAATTGGGCCTTATTATTAACGCCTGGCATTAAGATTCCCAAAAAGTAGAATATGTTACTAARAATAAACCATCAACGCCTTGAGGGCTACCGTATTGACTGAATTGTGTAGCGGTCCAGAGCCAAAATCTGTTCATGATCTTAGAGGGTTAACTTGTCCAGCCCTGTTTGTACAATTTAAGTGGCGCCTGAAGCACCACAATTATACACTGGGCAGACTTAAATTATTGTTAAACCAAGCGCAAGATTTAACAGATATTACCCATTATTTAGACGGAGTTGCTGTGAAGTACCGAATAATTGAATTGGAAAACGGCGAGATGTATTTGGAGATCGCGGATGTTTGAGTTAGTAAAAGCATGGTATATCAAAAAGTTTTCTGATCCGCACTCGGTGACACTGTTGTTGCTTTTGGTTGCAACTGTGGCGCTACTGTACTTTTTTGGTAGCTATGTGATGCCAGTATTGGTCGCTATTGTGATCGCATACTTATTAGAATGGCCAGTTAATAAGCTTGCGCGGATCACTGGCAGCCGGTTGGTGTCTGTTATCTTAGTGATGGCAGCATTTGCCAGCATCGCTTTAGGGCTAGTATTTGGTATCGTTCCTGTGCTTTGGCAACAACTGAGTAATCTGTTGCAAGAAAGTCCAACAATGATTGAAGAGGGTAAGGACTTCCTTTTACACTTACCGGAATATTACCCGACGTTGATTTCTACGACTCAAGTACAAGCCATTGTGACATCAGTCGAGAATAAAATACTGGAATTAGGGGAGATCCTTGTTTCAGCCTCGCTTACTTCATTAAAGGATGTTGTGGCTTGGATGATATACCTAGTACTTGTGCCTTTGCTTGCCTTCTTTATGCTTAAAGACAAAAAAGAGCTGACGTCTGGAATTTCACAAGTTATTCCCAAAGATCGCAAACTTATCTCACAAGTTTGGCATGAGATGGATCAGCAAATAATGAATTACATTCGCGGGAAAGTGTTTGAAATTATCATTGTAGGATTAGTTAGTTATGCCACCTTTTCGTTTTTAGACTTGCGTTATGCAGCGCTCTTGGGGGCGTTAGTTGGGCTCTCTGTTCTAATTCCATTTATCGGGGCCGCGTTAGTGACGCTGCCAGTTGCTGCAGTGGCATTATTCCAATTTGGTCTTGCTCCTGAATTTTGGACTATCGTGATAGCTTATGGTGTTATTCAGGCATTGGATGGCAATGTTTTAGTACCACTGTTATTCTCTGAGGCGGTAGATTTAAACCCAGTGTACATCATTGTTGCTGTGCTGTTTTTTGGTGGCCTTTGGGGTTTTTGGGGGGTGTTTTTCGCCATTCCTTTAGCGTCGCTAGTAAAAGCACTCATCAATGCTTGGTCAAGCAATAACCAAGGGCTGATAGCAAAGCAAGATTAATGGTGCCAAGTGGCGTAGCGGGATCTTCGTCACCAACCGAAAGTTTAATACCGTTCAACATCTGGGCGTACGTTGACACTGAATGAGTCAAAAGCGCCTTATCATGGGATTTGTCTGGCGCCTAAAAATAGGCGCAAGACAAATCATATCGCATTTTAGCTATGCCAAGCTGTTACTGAACGACTCTGCCAGTACTTTCTCTGACTACCATATTTGGTGTAAACACGTGACAAATATCTTTGTCACTATTGCGGTGGCCTCTTGTTTTTGAAAACAGCAGTCGTGCAGCGTGCTCTGAAATGACATTATTTGCTTGGTGAGCTGTAGTGAGCTTGGGCCAAGTTTGGCGCGAGAACGGAGAGTCCTCGAAGCCACTGATCGAAAGTTGGCCTGGGATCTCTATATTCATCAGGCGTGCGGCAAAAAGTGCGCCAGCAGCAACCTCATCATTACCACCTAAAATTGCGGTGATGCTGTTTGGATTACCATCGGCAAGTAAAGATTTTGCACCTTGAACACCAGACTCAAACGAGTAAGTACCATGGTAGAGTAGGGAGTCATCCGGTTGTATCTTATGAGCTGCTAGGGCGTCCCTGTAGCCAGCTAAACGCTCGGCGGTTGATTTGTGTTCCTGATCGCCTAAAACAAAAGCTATTTTTTTGTGTCCTAAGCTAATCAAATGCTCTGTAATTTCATAAGCGGCCGCATAATCGTCCACAAAAATACAATTTTTGGCACTGCTTCGTGCTTCTTCAGCTCGACCAGAAAGCAATCGTACGTAATGAATGTCAAGCTCATCTAATAAGTCGATGATAGCTTGTTGCTCTGATAAAGGAGGCGTTAAGACAAGCCCTGCCAAGCGAGAACGTTTGATCATCGTCACCAGTTCATCAGCCATATCTTCCGAGCTAAAACTGCAAGGGTGTATTACCAGCTCATAGCCTTCATCTTTACAACGAGATAACACCCCATTCTGCATATCGATTACATAATATGCGTTGGGATTGTCGTACACTAACCCGATAGCAAATGAAGAAGTACCGGCTAAGTTTCTTGCAGCAATGTTAGGCTGATAGTTTAACTCTTTTACAGCCTGCATTACTTGGTCATAAGTCTTTTGTCTAACTGAAGGTTCTTTATTGATTACCCGCGATACTGTTTTCATTGATACGCCAGCTAATTTGGCGACATCGTTAATAGTGACTTTCATGTAGTTGTTCTTCTATTTACAGGAGTGTGTAGATCATTATTAAGCGCAGAGGAATAGTAGCGTTTTATGCAAGTTTAAGCTAGCGCACAGTATTCCATTGTAATTACTTATTTGCCATTACGTCTTAATAAAAGGATCATCTATTTTTCTTAGGCTATTTATTATATACAGAATTTAGCACTACATTTCGCAGAAATAAATGAATGATACCGGTGTCAAAAATTTAATTTTAGGTTATTATTCGCAATGTAAAATTGAAAAGAAGCAGTTTGACAGCGTTGTCATTTTGACATAATGTGCTTAATTAAAAGTGTTTCTTTGTTGTTACTTCCTGAAATATAAGGGAGTAACACGCATCTTAGGGGAGTGTGTAATGAGTGGTCGTGTAGAATTGGATAGTTGGCAAAAGCTTCGTCAGTCGGTGCCGCGAGTTGAACAGCAGCATTTAAAAACGATGTTTGACAATGATACCCAACGATTTGATAAGTTTTCTCGTCAAATTGCCGGTGTATTGTTCGACTTCTCCAAGCAACGTGTTGATGACCAAACATTTTCTGAACTGATGCAGCTAGCAGACGAATGTGATGTTGCCGGTTGGCGAGAAAAAATGTTTTCTGGCCAAAAGATCAACATCACTGAAAATCGAGCCGTATTACATACCGCTCTGAGAAATAGAGCCAATACACCTGTTTATGTTGATGGCGTAAACGTCACAGAACAAGTAAATGCGGAATTAGAAAAACTAAAAGCGTTTAGTCAACGAGTTCGATCTGGTGAATGGGTAGGTTACACCGGTAAAGCGGTAAAAAATGTGGTTGCGATAGGGGTTGGTGGCTCAAACCTTGGCCCGCAAATGGTAACGGATGCACTGGCAGCTTATGCTGATGATACTCTTAATGTGCATTATGTCTCTAATGTTGATGGTGTGCAGATAGCGTCGGTACTCAAAGGGCTAGATGCTGAAACAACGCTATTTGTGGTGTCTTCAAAAACCTTTACGACTTCTGAGACCATGACCAATGCAAAGACCGCTGTCGAATGGTTTTTAGAGTCAGCGAATGATAAATCAGCCATAGCAAAGCACTTTGTCGCCGTAAGCACGAATCTAGATAAAACACGTGCATTTGGTATCAGCGATGAAAATGTATTTACCATGTGGGATTGGGTTGGTGGACGCTTTTCGCTTTGGAGTGCAATAGGCTTACCGATTGCGTTATATTTAGGCTTTGATGTGTTTGTTGAAGTGCTTGAAGGTGCATTTGAAGTGGATGAGCATTTTAAAAGTGCCAGTAATCAGGACAACATTCCGTTGCTGATGGCCAGGTGAGCAGGTTGATTACACCACAGTACCTATTATATGGGGAATGACAGGGATTAATGGCCAACATGCGTTTTATCAGTGTCTACATCAAGGTAATGTGATAGTGCCAGCTGACTTCATCGCATCAATTGAGCCTCAACAGCAAGTCGGAAAACATCATGAAATTTTGCTGTCAAACTTCTTTGCGCAAACAGAAGCTATGATGGCAGGTGTAAATGCAGAGCAAGTGCGAACAGATTTAGCTGCTAAAGGTAAATCAGAGTCTGAAATTGATGATTTGATCCCGCACAAAATTCATAAAGGCAACCGTCCAACCTCTTCGTTTATCCTTGATAAAATTGATGCCAAAGCGGTCGGTCGTCTAATAGCACTATATGAGCACAAAATTTTCTGTCAGGGCATTATTTTGAATGTGTGTTCATTTGACCAGTGGGGTGTTGAGCTGGGTAAAGGGTTAGCTTCTAATATAGAAGCTGAGTTAACGCAAGAAGGCATCACTCACCCTCACGATAGCTCTACAGCTGGATTGATGGCTTACTATAAGCAAAAAAGAAAGAATTAACACTTTAAGTGGAACTTAAAGTAAACAGAATACCTTTGAACGGGTAGCGCTGGAGTGCTTAGAGCCTGTATTTTTGTGAGAGGAAATACAGGCTTCTAAGGCTCATTTATACCAAAGTGCATTAAATATCTATTTTGAGACGCGGAGCTAGGCGAATGCTTTACAGCTTAGTTATTTTAAACTGGGAACCTCTAATGCAATAAGCGTCGGGCCTCAGCCTCAAATTGAGTAGATATTAAGTAACACTGGTATTACAGTACGTTGCAATCGAAACATCACCCGTTAGCTAAGTAATTTGGTAGGCTTTGGAGTAGCGCCAAATCGAATAAACAATGCGTGTACAAAGCACGCGCCTAACCTATGAGAGTGAATTATGCTTAATCCTTTTGACATCGTAATTTTTGGTGGGGGGGGTGATTTAGCACTTCGTAAACTCCTACCAGCTTTGTATCGTGCATATCAAGAAGGTAACCTACCTGAGGGCACTCGCATTTTACCGACCGTTCGTGAGCAAAATAAACAACAAGAATTTATCGAAACGACTCATAGTGCGTTACAAACCCATCTCGGCAAAGGTGAATACAACAAAAAAGATTGGTCTGCATTTTCGCAATTTTTAGTTCCTGTTGTTGTGAATGTGACAGAAGGAGATGAATATTGGGATACACTAAAAAATATCTTGGCAGATGGTGAAGAAAAGTCTCGTGTATTCTATTTATCGCTGCCACCTGCGGTATATGGCCGTTGTTGTGAACTGTTGTCAGTTAAAGGGTTAATCACTGAGCACTCTCGTGTTGTTGTGGAAAAACCAATTGGCTATTGCGGCAAATCTGCTGAAGAGATTAACGCTAAAATTGGTGAGTTTTTTGCCGAAGAGCAAGTGTTTCGTATCGACCACTATTTAGGTAAAGAGACAGTACAAAACTTGATGGCGTTGAGGTTTTCAAATGCATTATTTGAAAACCTGTGGGATGCTAAAACGATTGATAATATTCAGATCAGTATTTCAGAAACTGTGGGCTTGGAGAGTCGAGCTGGCTTTTATGACAAAGCAGGTGCGCTTCGCGACATGGTACAAAACCATTTACTGCAATTACTATGTTTGGTTGCGATGGAGTCTCCTCATAAACTCAATGCCAATAGCATCCGTACTGAAAAGCTAAAAGTGTTAGAAGCACTACGACCTCTGGTAGGTGAGCAGGTCGATGATAATGTGGTACGAGGTCAATATGTGCCAGGCGATTTGGAAGGTAAGTTAGTCCCTGGTTATCTCGAAGAGTTAGGTGAAGGTTCAAGTAAAACCGAGACCTTTGTAGCTATCCGCGCACATATAGATAACTGGCGTTGGTCAGGCGTGCCTTTTTATCTAAGAACCGGTAAGCGCATGAAAAAACGCTGCGCTGAAATCGTGGTTGAGTATAAGCCGGTTTCTCACAATGTGTATGGTGACGCGGCAGGCCCTATTCAGCCAAACCGTTTGGTTATTCGACTGCAGCCGGAAGAAAGTATTCAGTTAACGTTAATGTCAAAACGTCTCGATAATCTTGAGATGCAACTTGAGCCTGTAACGCTCAATATTTCCTTAAGTGAAAAGT
Source organism: Pseudoalteromonas sp. J010 (assembly GCF_003934235.1). NCBI lineage: Bacteria > Pseudomonadati > Pseudomonadota > Gammaproteobacteria > Alteromonadales > Pseudoalteromonadaceae > Pseudoalteromonas > Pseudoalteromonas sp. J010. Next base: position 56,158 of record NZ_RDBW01000037.1, read on the forward strand.
ATAACAATGGTTACCACTCAGACGCCTATAAGCGTCTAATGTTAGACGCAGCAGCGAATAATCCAGCACTGTTTATCCATCGTGATGAGGTGCGCCAAGCATGGCAATGGATAGATCCGATTGTTGAACGTTGGCAAGGTAAAGGTGCACCATCTCTTTATCGCGCTGGTTCATGGGGACCTGAGGATGCAGATGAATTACTAGAAGAAAATAAACATGTCTGGTTTAATGCAGGAGAGCATGCGTAATGGCTAATATCACAGAAAGAGAGTTTGTTTCTAAAGACGAAATGACAGCAGCGCTTACTGAATTGCTGCAAACAGCTCTCTCGGAGGGGATCGCAACAGATGGTAAAGCGGTGTTATTGGTTTCGGGTGGCTCTTCACCTGCACCAGCGTATCGTCATCTGAGTGGTGTCGAGCTTGGCTGGGACAAAATCACGGTTGCTATGGTTGATGAACGTTGGGTAGACGCTGAGCATGAAAAGTCTAACGAAGCATTTATCAAATCGACATTGTTACAAGACAAGGCGTCGGGCGCTCGATTTGTAACAATGAAGAATCGAGCTGCATCGGCAGAAGAGGGCGTGCAAGTGTGTGAGTCTGACTATGCTGCATTGAAACGGCCTTTTGATGTAACGATTCTTGGGATGGGACCTGATGGTCATACTGCGAGCTTATTTCCTAATGCCGATGGGTTAGAACATGCACTAACAACTACCGATACGGTGTGTGCAATCAATGCGCATCAAAGTGAAGTCACAGGAGAGATAACAGAGCGTATGAGTCTATCACTAGCAGGAATAGCTCATTCTAAAACCGTTGTATTATTGATCTCTGGTGAGGAGAAAAAGGCAGTGTATGAAGCTGCAAAGCAACCAGGCTCAGAGTATTCGGTTCCACTACGTGCTGTATTAACTCATCCTGATATTAATTTGACTGTATTTTGGTGCCCTTAACTTCAAGCATACACAAATACATAGCTAAACTATAAGGTCGGCTTGAGAGCCGACCTTATAGTTTGATTTGTGGCTTGAATCTAAAAATTTAGTATCATTGGACATTTAGCAGATAAACGAAAACAATACTTCTTACTTCTTACTTCTTACTTCTTACTTCTTACTTCTTACTTCTTACTTCTTACTTCTTACGAATAACAGCAATAGTTTTTACTTATTTAAAATTAAGCATTGAGCTTATCAGCAAGTCCCATAATGGGGTATTCTAATTTGTGCAAAAGAGAGCAATGACTTACGTGTCAATCGCAGAGTTTATGGGCATTTGTCATAAAAAATTCTCTTAAAATTACTAGACAGGAGTAACCCTCAATACTATAATGACAGCGTTGTCATTGATATTTATTCTCATCTGTAGCTTCTGCCCAAGCCGAATGGGAAAATGAATACACATCCCCTTGTGTGTATTCACCATATTTTGACGTACCTATTTTGACGTACCTATTTTGACGTACCTATTTTGACGTACCTATTTTGACGTACCTATTTTGACGTACCTATTTTGACGTACCTATTTTGACGTACCTATTTTGACGTA
>NZ_RDBW01000038.1:0-47518 GCF_003934235.1 Pseudoalteromonas sp. J010
GAATAACCATTAAGTAATCATTTATTGTAAGGTCAACGCCGAATACTTGGGCAATAAAGACAGTTGCTACCCCCTGCATAATCGCAGTACCATCCATATTGATAGTTGCACCAAGCGGTATAGTAAAAGAAGCAACCGAATTATGCGCACCTAACTTTTTAGTTGCGGTTTCTAATGTCACTGGCATAGTCGCGCTGGAACTCGAGGTGCTAAATGCAAACATGCAGGCATCTTTCATTTTTTTGAGGAAAACAACCGGGCTTAGCCCTGTAAGTAACTTAAACAAAATAGAGTAGTTAATAAACGCATGAATAAGCAGTGCCAAGACTACCACCATAAAGTATTTTCCAAGCTCAACAATTAAGCCCATATCGATGGTAGTAAATAACTTGGCCATCAAACAAAATACCCCGTATGGTGCAACGTTCATCAGTAAAGTGACAAGCTTTAGTACAATAGTGTTTAAATCTTCAAATACTGCGGCCAATCGAGCACCTGCATCTCCACTCAGTGCCATGGCAATACCAAACAACAGTGCGAACACAATGATTTGCAACATATTGCCGTTAGCCATCGCATCAATTGGGTTGGTTGGGAACATATTGATAATAACTTGAACTAAGGTTGGCGCTTGCTTTGCATCGAACGCGGCTGTGCTAGGTACTTCAACGTCTCCACCTGGAGCAAAAAACAGAGCCAGCGTTATCGCAACTGTAATTGCTATCGCAGTTGTGATCAGATAAAGACCGATAGATTTCCCACCTAATCGGCCTAACTTTTTCGGATCGCTTAGACTACACGTACCACACACTAATGAAATAAAAACTAAAGGAACAACAAGCATCTTTAAGCTTGCAATAAAGATTTGGCCACCGATATGAAACAAACCATCAACAAAAAAACCTTTAACAGGCAGGTCAAAAAGACCTAAAGGTATAAGTACTTCTTTGCTGTCGCCAAGTATGGTCTGGAGTATAAAGCCTAACGCTACGCCTAATACCATACCTATCATAATGCGCGCCGTTAGGCCCATTTTTTGATTTTCTGACATTGTCCTAACACTATGTATTTTAAAATCCGTAAAGCTTAACAGGCTTAGCGCAGATGAACAGCATTTAGCGATAGAAAATCGAGTTAATCTAATAAAAAATTGTGATTTTATCGCTAAAATTGGGTTACTATTGAGCAATAATAAAATTAACTTAGCTAGGGAGACAGGTAAATGCCCTTGATGCGCTATTTTGGCTTGCTGATAATCGCATTTTTACTGACTGCATGCGGCGGTGGCGGCAGCATTCAAAAAGATACTGACAATGGAAATGGTGATGGTAGTGACGGCACATACGCTATAACATTATCAGGTTCAGACAGCGACGGTAATACAGCAAATACACTTTCGTCCACTTCTCCTCTTATTATTACAGCAACATTAACAAAAGATGGCAGCGCGCTTGCCAACAGTCGCGTTGTTTTTGAAAGCGATGAGTTTGCAGTAATGGAACCTAGTTCAGGTTCAGTGTTAACTGATACAGAAGGGAAAGCTTCGGTTACTCTAAAGGTAACCAATGTGGTTGGAGCTGGTCGCATTACAGCGTCTTATGAACAAGGTAGTAACGCAGTATCAAAGACGTTCGATTTTACCTCTCAAGGTGGTGGTGATAACTCAGATAATACGGCCTCAGGTAAGCTTGAGGTGATGCTACTAAGCCAGTGTCCTGTGGGCTGGGATACAAATCGTGACCAAGCAATGATAGATCCAATTGCGGCGGGGTGTACGCGTGTTAATCAAGTGTCATCAAATGAAACTGCCGATATTTTTATCAAGCTCACCTCAAGTCAAACAAGTGATGCAATCGCTAATGCGCTAATTAGTGCTGAAACTACATTGGGTACCATTTTACCTGCAACTGGCACAGCGTTAACTGATAATTTTGGTATTGCTATCTTAAAGTTTCAACCAGGAAATCAAGGTGGAGCAGGGACGATAACCGTAAATTCACCAGACTATGTTGATGTTACCCAAGCAATTAACTTTAACGTCGGTGTTGCGCAGCTAAATGTGTCTATTGATAACGGCCTGGTTGATGGTAATGGCGTTCAACAACAGCTTTCAGCTGGTGGTAGTACCGTGATTACTGTGACGCTGAAAGACCAAAATGGTGCCTTAATTAATAGCGCATTTGAGGTGGCATTTAGCTCTCCTTGTTCATCTGCTACACCGGCTTTGGCCGAACTTGATGAAAGTGTGAACACGTCAAACGGTATTGCACGTTCCACTTACCGTGCTAAAGGCTGTCAAGGTGAAGACCGCATTTCAGTGACCATCCAAAACGGTAGTTCGCCAATTAACAAAGAAACCACGATTGAGATCGACAGTGCACTTGCACAAGCCGTACAGTTTTTGCCAGAAGAAGAAGGCTTCAACCAGTTTATTGCTTTACCTCCGGGCGAAGGGGGCTTGCCGACGCAGTCAGTCGTGAGCTTTAAGCTAGTCGATGAAGACAATCTTGCAATTCCCCGTGCTCGTGTTGATTTCAGGTTATCTGATGAGCAAGGCTTGGCCTCTCTCACGCAAATTACGGGTAATACCAATGCTAATGGTATTGTGAGAACGACGGTTAAGTCAGGTATCGTGCCGGGACCACTCGTTGTTAGTGCATGTTATATCCCAGAGGAATCTTACGTTAACTTGCCAGATGGTGACGCAATAACTTGCTGGACAGATATTGCAAAGGCATGTAATGATACAGATGCCACAAACGATGATGTTCGTTGTCCTACCGGCGTTATGCATACAATCCCACTAAGTGAACAGATTTTTGGTGTTTCTTCAGGCTTAATATTAAGCTCTGGTGTTACCGATCAAGATACATTTGATGCCTCTCCAACCACGTTTAATACCAACTCACTTAATTACAATGGGGTAACCACCAATATAAGGTTATTTTTTGGCGATCAATTCAACCAATTTAATGCTGATGGGGTCGCAGCAACCGTTATTGCAGAGGCTGGGGCAATAGGTAGCCTTGATTCTGATACTACTTATGACTGTCGAACCAACAATGCTTCTTGTTCTGTAGTTTGGCGTAGTCAAGGTGTCCGTCCTTTTACTGATCCGAAGTGGGGCAATCGGCTAAATAGTATTCCACCTCGTAAGGTTGGCGTAGTTCCTAACACTTCAGAAAATTGGAATTGTGATCCATACTTTGGCCAAGCTGCTCCTTGTATTGGTGGCATGAAGAGACAAAAAGATGCACCATTAGAAGGAACAGACCCGTTTGCTGACGACCGGATAGTTATGGGCGGTCGGGTGAGCGTGTTAGCTTTCGTTAAAGGTCAAGAGACTTATGTTGACAAACCGTCAAGCGATGGTGTTTCACGTCGAAATGGTCAATTTGATATTGGTGAGTTCCGCGAAGAATTTGACTTATCAGAAGCATTCCTTGATACCAATGAAAACTTCCGTTTTGATGAAGCGATATGTGACACGTCACCTAATACAGGACCTTGTTCACCAACGGGAACAAGTACCGGTGGACATGATGATATTTGGATCGACAACGATAATAACGGCTTTTTTAATCAGCCAGACGGTCGTTATAATGGCTTACTATGCTCACCAGAAGCTGAGGGTGATGCAAAGGGGCAGTGCTCAAGAGAGTTGGTAAATGTATATAGTCAGTTTGAACTTGTGATGTCTGGTGATGACGTATATACACGTTTCACTGTTGCAAAAGGCGATATAGGTGGAAGCTGCACTAGTTCTAGAGGATTGGTACTCGAAGTATCAGATGATAGTGAGCATTGTGATATAGAGTCAGTTGACTTTACTGTACAAAATGCTTGGCAATCGGTACCAATCACAATTTATTTTTCAGATATATTTGGTAACCCACTACCTGCTGGTACCGAAATTGAGGTATCAACGAATAACGGCGAATTAGCGTCAGGTACTGTCACCTCTGCGGTTGGAAATACTAACACCGATATCGCACAAAGTATTACTGTAACACTGGTGCAGGAAACAGAACCAAATAATAAAAGGGACGGGTTTTTAACGATTAAATTTACCTATCCTGCCCTTGGGGATTCATCTGAGCAAAAGTCGGAGTCTGTAGGTATATTTGTCAGAGACGCAGGTTAATTCTTCAAATGCCAACTTTCGGGTTGGCATTTTTCTTTCTATTCCTTTATATTCCCGTGCCTTAACCTTATATAAAAGAAAACGTCCCTAAATTGGCTGTTTATTGTACATAAATTGGATAATAATTCAGTGATCAGGGAAAAGTTCGTATATTTAGCTTGTAACAATAGGTGTTTGTAGATATACCTATAAGTAATTCAACGCCCAAGTAAGGGCAAACACAGACAGAATCGGTCAAAAATAGGCAGCTATGGGCAAATCGCTAGTAATTGTAGAGTCTCCCGCGAAGGCAAAAACAATCAATAAATACCTCGGCAAGGACTACATTGTTAAATCCAGTGTGGGTCATGTTCGAGATCTTCCTACTTCAGGCGCAGGCAAAACAAAAGGTTTGGCAACTAAGTCGCCAGCTGAAGTACGCAAAATGTCACCTGAAGAAAAAGCGCAATACAAAAAGCAAAAAGACTATGCAAATTTGGTTGCGAGGATGGGGATTGACCCTGAAAAGGGTTGGGAACCGCATTACGAAATTTTGCCTGGTAAAGAAAAGGTAGTTCAAGAGCTACAAAAACTTGCTGAAGATGCAGACCACATCTATCTGGCGACGGATTTGGATAGAGAAGGGGAAGCGATTGCTTGGCACCTTGAGCAAATCATTGGCGGTGATGAAAGTAAATACAAGCGCGTGGTATTTAATGAGATCACCAAGAATGCGATAAAGCAAGCTTTTGAAGATCCAGGTGAGCTAAATACTGACATGGTATATGCACAACAGGCAAGACGATTCCTTGACCGTGTTGTGGGCTTTATGGTTTCGCCATTGCTTTGGCAAAAGGTTGCCAGAGGGCTGTCTGCTGGTCGAGTGCAATCAGTTGCAGTAAGATTACTTGTTGAACGAGAGCGTGAGATAAAAGCATTTATTCCAGAAGAGTTTTGGGATATTCACGCAGATGTTAAAGCAACAAAAGATGATATTCGCCTTGCGGTTACTAAGTTTAAAGGCGAAGCATTTAAACCAGTAAATAAAACTCAGGCTGATACTGCTGTACAAGTGCTCGAAAACAGTGCTTACGAAGTCGTCAAAGTTGAAGAAAAGCCAAGCAAGAGTAAGCCGAGTGCGCCATTTATTACCTCGACAATGCAGCAAGCGGCAAGTACTCGCTTAGGTTATGGGGTTAAGAAGACCATGATGCTAGCCCAGCGTCTCTATGAAGCTGGTTACATTACCTATATGCGTACCGACTCGACAAATCTATCCAATGACGCGCTTGAAATGTGTCGCGGCTATATCGAAAACGAGTTTGGTAATAAATATTTACCGGACGCGCCACTGCGCTACTCGGCGAAAGGAAATGCACAAGAAGCACACGAAGCCATTCGTCCTTCAGATGTAAACGTGTTGTCTGGCCACCTTGATGGCGTGGAAGCGGACGCTAAAAAACTGTATGAGCTGATTTGGCGTCAATTTGTGGCCTGCCAGATGACCCCAGCTGAGTATGATCTAACGACGCTTACCGTGGCGGCAGAAGACTACACCTTGAAGGCTAAAGGCCGCGTACTTAGATTTGATGGTTGGACCCGTGTACAACCTTCAGTTCGTAAGAAAAATGAAGAAGATCAAGCGCTACCAAGTGTAAGTGTGGGTGATAAACTCAACTTGATTGCATTAGACCCGAAACAGCACTTTACAAAGCCACCAGCGCGATATAGTGAAGCAAGTTTGGTTAAAGAGCTAGAAAAGCGAGGTATTGGCCGACCTTCCACCTATGCTGCTATTATCTCGACCATTCAAGATAGAGGCTATGTACGTGTAGAGAATCGACGTTTTTATGCCGAGAAAATGGGTGAAATTGTTACCGATCGCTTGGTGGAAAACTTCAACGACTTGATGAACTTTGATTTCACTGCGAAGATGGAAGGTCGACTGGATGATATTGCAGAAGGTGAGCGGGTTTGGACGCAGGTACTAGACAAGTTCTATGCTGATTTTTCTCATCAGTTAGAAATTGCTGCCGGTGATGAAAATGAAGGCGGAATGCGACAAAATGTCATGGTAGAAACAGACATTGACTGCCCAACTTGTTCAAGAAAAATGGGGATCCGTACAGCTTCAACCGGTGTTTTCTTGGGTTGTACTGGTTATAATTTGCCCCCCAAAGAACGTTGTACTACAACAATTAACCTTGTATCAGGTGATGAAGCTGTTGCAGCAGATGCTGACGAAGAAGCCGAAGCTGAGTCACTTCGTCATATGAAACGTTGCCCTATTTGTGAAACAGCAATGGACTCGTACCTCATTGATGAAACCAAAAAGCTTCATGTATGTGGTAATAATCCGGCATGTAAGGGTTATGTGATTGAAACTGGTTCATTCAAAATCAAAGGCTATGATGGCCCGGTTATTGAGTGTGACAAGTGTGGCGCGGATATGCAGCTTAAATCTGGGCGATTTGGCAAATATTTTGGCTGTACTAACGAGTCGTGCAAAAATACGCGAAAATTATTGAAAAATGGAGAGGCTGCGCCACCTAAGGAAGATCCAGTTCCATTACCTGAATTAGAGTGTGAAAAATCAGACGCGCATTTCGTGCTACGTGATGGCGCATCTGGTATTTTCTTAGCAGCGCATACGTTCCCTAAATCGCGAGAAACAAGGGCACCAAAAGTTGCAGAGCTTAAACGCTTTAGAGATAGAATTTCGCCAAAATTTTATTATTTGGCTGACGCACCAGAGCAAGACTCAGATGGAAACTTGGCAATTGTGCGTTACTCAAGAAAAACCAAGACTCAATATGTAATGACCGAAGTAGACGGTAAGGCTACTGGCTGGAAGGCAACTTACAGCAATGGTAAATGGGTTGAGGAAGAAAAGGCGACACGTAAGAAAAAAGCCTAACCGCTTTTAAGAACATAAGGCTGCTCAATCTCTTGAGCAGCCTCTTACCTGCATATGTTACTACTATTTGATTTCTACATCTTTGACTTTTTGATATCCAGTCGCTTGTAATTCATCGTTAACACAGCTTAGTACATACCTTTTTAGTTCGGAGGCTTGTACCTCATCATCTTTTGCCCAATCAAGGCACGTTTCAGTTAGCTCTTGAACCAAGTCTGCGGGTGCAACTGGTAACTCATCGTTTGCCTTTACCAAAGTAGAAGCAAATAAAGACAGAGCGATTAATGATGAAGTTAAGGTTTTCATTCGTTTTACCTGTTAATTGAAAGAACAAGTACGTTTTAAAGCAAAAATTAAAATAAAGAAAACGAATTAATTTTCTCTTAAAGAGCAAAAAATTGATTTAAGTTATGAACAATAAAACGTGAGAATTAGGATTCGTAATGCTACATTTAGCAGTTAAATGTAATCTTTAGAACAAGGTAATGAGTAATAATATGGAACAAGATGTTAGGTCTAAAAGTGAGCAGCCTAATCGCTACGAGCACCTTTTAGAGCGAACTCTTTTTAAGGGTAGATGGCTTCTAGCTCCTTTTTTTGTTGGTTTGCTATTAGCGATAGTACTACTGCTATTAAAGTTCTTTAAGCAGCTCTATGTCATGACTATCACCGCGCTTAGCGCGACAAATCAAGAGCTTTTAATTGGTATTTTGACACTGGTTGATACTGCTCTTTTGGCAGGGCTATTAATCATCATTATTTTTAGTGGGTATGAAAATTTTGTTTCGAAGTTAAATGTTGAACCGCAAGAAGATAAGCCTACCTGGATGGGAAAGGTTGGGTTTTCTGGCCTCAAAATCAAGCTTATTAGTGCCATTGTGGCTATCTCAGCCGTAGAACTATTAAAAGTATTTATTCACTCTCACGAGTTAACCAGCGAACAACTCGCATGGAAAGTTGGGATCCATATCACTTTTGTTATTTCTGGGGTGTTATTCTCTGTGACAGACTTTATAAACAGTCGGACGCATTCCCACTAAGCGTTACTCAACCTTCTTACTCGCATATAAAAGTAGCAAGCTGATAGCTATACAGTAGCCAAACATCACAAGTACGCTACTGATAGCTTGATGATGCTCTAAAAGGTAAGCTTTTAGAGCACTGTCTAAAACCAGAGCGAACATGCAGGAGAGTGAGAGTGAAATAGTATTGTTAACAATACTGCCAAGGGCAATACATAGCATAAAACTGGATACTGAGCCTGCAAAAATGAGAATATAAACGGAATAAGGTTGTGGTGCAGACAAGCTGTCGCAAACAACTATGATAATAAGTTGATATAGTGCCAGGCATAGAGCCAGTTTGCATGCGGCAATGTGATATGCCCGTTTAATGGAAGTCAGGCTCGAGTAGATAGGAAGCAAATAAAGTTGATCCCAGCTCATCCTAGTTTGTAACTTTGACCAACACACGAAAATCGCAACCATAATTGTCAGCACATCCATAAACATCATCAAAAACTGAGAGTTGGCATCAAAAAACACGGCGGCAATTATTGCAAGGAGACCTGCTAACACAAAAAGTTGGCAGGTTTGTAGCAGCAAGTTTCCAGAAAAATAACTCATAGGCATCAAAAAATGCCGAAACTTCTGTGTCAACCAAGCTGGCGTGAAAGTATGAACAGGTAGTAACCCCGTTTGAATATTATTAAGGTAGGTTTGATAGGCCTCTGGGTGCCAGTGGCAGTTTTTTTGCCTTGTAAAAATGAAGTATAAAGCAATGAGGCTCGGTGGGATCGCTAACGCGGCTAATGTAGTTGGTTGGTGACCAAAAAACATAGCAGCCATTAAAAGCAGCATAAAGAAGTAACTATTGTGCTTAAAGTGGCGACTGCTTCTTTGCGTGAGCAAAAAGAAGTAGCCGCAGTATGCGCTGGCAAATAGCATGCTACAGATAACCTCAAGCACCGGTTGGTTTATCATAGCTAGCGCATTGAACGCGTAGCCAAGTAATAAAATAAGTCCACCTTGCTTGTAAACATGATGCTTGAGCGCTGGGAATAACATTGCTCCTTCTTGCGCCTGAAGTTTTACAACTTGCCAGCAGAACGCCATCCATAAAGCACTAAGTGAGAAAACTAAAGCAAAACTTTGAAGATGTTGATCTGCTATCATGAACGCAAAAGGAGACACTAATGCGCCTAATACCCCAGGAATGAAAAAGTTGGCTGAGCCACATTCTTTCATCCACAGTCCAGAGAATCCTGACCAGTAATTTGCCTTGCCGATGAATCTCATTGATGTAGCTCCACAAAAAGCTGCTCAAGATTTGTGATGTTATGTTCTGGTTTTTTGGATCTTAAGTTACAGGAGCTTGCTTGATATACGGTAGAACGCTGAGACTGATGAAGTATTGTGGCTCCGGGTAAAGGGTCGCTGGCGCTATTTGGAACAATTTTGATCTGTTCTTTTAAGCTGTCGAGCTCTCCCGAAACGAGTACCTCTCCGTCTTTGATGATTGCAATATGGCTCGCGATACGTTCGACATCTGAGGTGATATGGGAAGAGAAAAGCACCCCTGAACCTGCGTCCAATGCCAACTCAAACAAATCACTCATAAAAGCTCGGCGTGCAATGGGGTCTAAGCTGGAAACGGGTTCATCCAAAATCAGTAACTGTGGACGGTATGACATAGCCATGATAAGCGCTAAGCTTTGTTGCTGCCCACCAGAAAGGTTACTAACTAGCGCGTTGCCATCAAGCTCAAGTCGCGATAGCCATGTTTGCTCTAGCGTACTGTCCCAGTTAGGGTAAAAGCTTCTGTGTAGTGCCAGTGCATCATTGACTTTAAATCCTTGATAGCCACACGGTTGTTGGGGTACATATCCGATTCTTTGCTTGCACGAAGGACTAAGCTGTCGATTGTCACTGTCTAAACATCTTACGACCCCTGTGTTTTGTGAGATCAGCCCAAGGGCGATACGTAGTAATGTGGTTTTACCCGCACCATTTCGCCCCAATAACCCCATCACCATACCCGGCTCAATAATAAGGTTGATATTGTTTAAAACAGCTTTGCCTGCAAACTGCTTATTTACTCGCTCAAATTCTAGTAGTGGGCTTGTCATTATTCTTGTTCCCAGTTTTTATCTATCAATGATAACAACTCTGTTTTACTTATCCCCAGCTGTTTAGCGTCAGTGATTAAAATACTTAAATTTTTTTGCAGAAGGTTGTCAGTTTGTTGCATGGCTAGTTGCTTTGCTACTCGGGTTGGCTGACCGCGTCTGCGCTCAAGCCAACCTTGATCTACTAGTTGCCCAATTGCACGAGATACTGTCATGGGGTTGACTGCAAAGTACTCTGCAAGTTTTCTCACCGAAGGCAATTCGTCTCCGGGATGTGCTTTACCTGACACAATTAACCGCACTATTTGATCAAATAGCTGTTTGTATATTGGCTCTGCGCTGTTGGGGTTGACATGAATAAGATCTAGCATTACTCTGATTCTACTGTATTAATACAATAATACACTGATACACTCATTTAAAGTTAGCATACTGGTGATGAGTCAACAAGGAATTAACTATGAAAAAGCCATTTAACATTAAGAAAAACTTAGTAAAGTTGGCGGCAGTACCCCTACTTATTAGTGCTGCGTTGCCACTTCGTGCAGCGACATCAGCAGTTGAATTAGCGCCTTGCTACGCTAAACACCTGAGTGATAGAGTGCAGTGTGGTAAATTGTCGCAACCATTAAGTGATGAAAAACAAGATCAAAAAATTGATATTCACTTTATGGTTATTCCTGCTATCAAGCCCTTATATCCGCAAGAAGCAATACTCGCGTTTGCAGGCGGTCCTGGGCAGTCGGCGACGAGCATCGCAGCGAACTTTGAGCGCATTTTAAAATATGCCAGAGAGAATAGAGACATCATCCTTGTTGACCAAAGAGGAACTGGAAAGTCTAATCTTTTACAGTGTGGGCTTGATGATCTCGCAAGCCAGTTTGCTGCGGATGATACTTTATTAGGTTTAGACTTTTACAAAGAAGACACTATTGAGTGTAAAGAAAAACTAGCGACAGACTTGTCTGATTACACCACACCCGCTGCGGCCAAAGACTTCGACGCGGTAAGAAAAGCGCTTGGCTATAGTAAGCTGCATTTATACGGTGGCTCTTATGGCACTCGTATTGCACTTGAGTATATGAGACAGTTCCCTGATAGCGTGGCGTCAGCAGTATTAGACGGTCTTGCACCAAGTAACCAAAGCTTATTAGCGATTGGCGGGGCGATTGAAGACTCGTTGAATGCGTTGTTTAAACAATGCCAGTCGGATAAAAAATGCTCCCAAGCTTACCCTAATTTAGCCCAGCGTTGGCAATCATTGCTTACTCAAGTTGAGCAAACTCCACTTAAAGTATCCGTTTTGCATCCAAGGACAAGTCAGCCATTAGATATGACAATGACCAAGTCTAAGCTGTATGGCGCAATCAGGATAGCTCTTTATGCTCATCCTTCAAGAGTATTGATCCCACTTGCTATTAGTGAAGCAAGTAAAGGTAACGTATTACCTTTAGTGGGTATGATGGCGCCGAATGAGGACGGTATGGATCTTGCCCTTGGTATGCATCAGGCCATTGTATGTGGTGAAGATTGGGCAAGGTTATCAGGTGCCGATAAAGAGAAGTACAGCAAGAATTATATTGGTAAGACAATGGTTGAAGGTCTCGATATTACCTGCCCAATATGGGATGTTAAACCGGTTTCTGATAGCTACTATGATCCTGTAGAGTCTGATATACCAACGCTTTTGCTATCTGGTGGTTTAGACCCAGCTACGCCAGCAAAGTGGGCTGAAGTGGCGATGGAAAAACTGACTAATGCAACCCATTTAGTGGCACCGACAGCAACCCATATTGTTGCGAGTCAAAGCTGTGCAAATAAACTTATTGCTAAGTTTTATGATGAAAAAGCAGTCGGAGATTTTGATACTAGTTGCCTTCAAGAAGATACACGTAAGCAATTCTTTATGAATATTAATGGCCCAGCCAGCATTGCTGATAAGGAGTAAGTCATGATCCAAGTAGATAACTTATATAAAAAAATTGGTGAAGTGAACGCGTTAGATGGGCTTTCATTCACTGCCAGTGATGGCCAAATTACGGGGTTACTAGGCCCGAATGGTGCTGGTAAAACAACATGTTTGCGCACTGTGTTTGGTTTGCTTCAGGCTGATAAAGGTCATGCCACGATAGATAATATTGATGTTGCTAAAGAGCCAACAAAAGCGAAACAGCAACTAGGCTTATTTCCCGATCCATGTGGGCTCTATGAGCGAATGACCCCACGTGAATACACTCAGTTTTATGCACAGTTGAGTGGTATGGAACCAAAGGCAGCCGCAGATGCCACACAAACGGTACTTGAGAAGTTACAGATGCTTGATATCGCTGATAGGCGTTGTAAAGGGTTTTCTCAAGGTCAGAGAATGAAAACAGCGCTAGCACAAGCGATTGTACATAAACCAACAAATATTGTTCTGGATGAGCCGACTCGAGGGCTGGATGTCATGAGTACCAGAGTGCTACGTGATCTGCTGTTGATGTTAAAAGCACAAGGTCACTGTGTGTTGTTTTCAAGCCACGTAATGCAAGAAGTCGCTGCACTTTGCGATCATGTGGTCGTGATGGCCAAAGGTAAAGTGGTCGCACAAGGCTCCCCGCAATCACTTTGTGAGCAAACAGGTAAAACCTCCTTGGAAGAAGCATTTATCACCTTAATTGGTACAGATGAAGGAATTGCGGCATGATGAAGTTGATTTCAATATTGTTTAAAAAAGAAGTGCTAGATGCAAGTCGAGATAAGCGCTCAGTAATGGCCGGACTTTACTACTGTATTGGTGCGCCTATCTTAATGTGTGTACTGTTTACTGTGATGTTTAAACAAATGGCATCACCAGAGGCATTAAAAATCACGATAAAAAATGCACATAATGCACCAAATCTCGTGCAGTTCCTTGCAAGTAAAGAAATTGAACATGGAGAGGGAGAGGAAGTTAAAGCGATTACTTTGGAGATCAGTGACGATTATCAGGTCAATATGACGCAAGGAAAGAGCGCCACGGTATTTATTATTGCGGATAAATCAGAGCAAAAACTACGTGCTTCAATTAATCGTTTGGAACGTAATTTGATGCTATACAACAGCGAAGTTGCTTCACTACGTCTGGTGGCCCGTGGTATTGACCCAACCATTGCCCGCGCGATCGACGTGCAAACACATGATCAAGCAACGCCTACTTCTAAAGGCGGGTTTGTGCTTGGGATTGCCACGCTATCTATTATTATTTCGCTTTTCTACGCTGCGATGGGGATGGCCATTGACAGTAGTGCAGGGGAGAGAGAGCGCAACTCTTTACAACTGTTATTGAGTCACCCAATAAGCACAACACATATTGTACTAGCTAAAGTAGGCGCAATTGCAGGTTTCTCGATCATTGCATTAATTTTAACCACTGTAGTCTCCAAGTTTGCATACAACATGGTACCGTGGGAAATGATGGGCTTTACCGTTATTATTGATTTTACGTTTATTGTTACAGCGATTTTAATTGGCTTACCAATAGCACTAATGTCTGCCAGTTTGCTTATCTTTATCTCTTTTCTTGCCAAGTCTTTTAAAGAAGCACAATCTTATGTCGCAATGGCGTTGTTTATTCCAGTAATGATGAGTATGGCGACAACGTATGATATCGCCACGGATATTATGCAGTGGATGCCTATCGCGGCTCAGCAAAATGCCATGATAGAGATCATCAAAGGTAATGCTATCCCTGTACCGCAGTTATTACTCTCTAGTGCGGTAACTTTGGGGCTATTTGCTATCTTTACCTACTTAAGTAGCCGCATGCTGAAAAGTGAAAAAGTGGTGTTCGGATTATAATATCAATGAATTAGTTCGCTTGAGATCTACACCCTAAGATAAATGAAAATGGCGCTCCATGTAAGCGCCATTTTTTGTATTTAACCTCACTGTAAATTCACGTATAATCAGCGCCCCATAATTGATGTAGTAATGTAGCAAAGCTTGAAAGCTTTACTACAGACTTGAGTAAGTATGAGTACGGCACCTAACACCATGATAGAGCAAGATAATCGTAAAGAAGTTTTAGAGTTCAATAAGCTGCAAAAGCGTTTGCGCCGCAATGTCGGTAATGCCATTAAAGATTATAATATGATCGAAGAAGGTGACGTCGTAATGGCTTGCATCAGTGGTGGTAAAGACTCATTTGCAATGCTGGATATTTTGCTAAATCTAAAAAAAGCAGCGCCGATCCATTTTGATGTTGTAGCGGTAAACCTAGATCAAAAGCAGCCCGGTTTCCCTGAGCATATTTTGCCTGAGTACTTTGAAAGCTTAGATATTCCATACTACATCATAGATAAAGATACCTATTCAGTGGTTAAAGAAAAAGTACCTGAGGGTAAGACTACCTGTGGGCTCTGCTCTCGTTTACGCCGTGGTACTTTATATTCTTTCGCCGAGAAAATTGGCGCGACGAAAATAGCGTTAGGTCACCACTTAGACGATATTGTTGAGACACTGTTCCTAAATATGTTCTATGGCGCGAGAATGAAGGCGATGCCACCAAAGCTGCGTTCAGATGATGGTCGCAATGTGGTGATCCGCCCACTAACTTATGCTCGCGAAAAAGATCTGCTTCAGTATGCCGAGCATAAAGACTTTCCAATCATTCCATGTAACCTATGTGGCTCACAAGAAAACTTACAAAGGCAGAATATCAAGTCTATGTTGGTGGAATGGGACAAGAAAACCCCAGGCCGTGTGGAGAATATTTTTAAATCTATTCAAAACGTTAGCCCAAGTCAGTTGGCAGATACAGAGTTATTCGATTTTGAAAGTTTGCCTCTTGATAGAAATGGTGAACGAGAAGCGTATGACTTTAATGAGGCTGTAGTTTCGTCAACAAATATAGATGAGTCACTCTTTATTGATGTGACAAATATTTAATACCTATTAGCATTAATATTTGCTCAATTTGAAGGCGTAAATTTGACGCTAACTGCGTTAAGATTTTCTTATTTAGAACAACTAAATAGCAAAATTTTTTCCGAGTTATCGACAAGATTCTCTCACCTCACAATAGACCACTTAATTACGACAATTGGGATAACTTCTCATTGCGCTAGGTGCCTTTACCTAGCGCTGTATTTAGCTTCCTTTTAAAGTGGCTTTATCAGTCCGCCTTTTTGCTCAAATCTCCAATCAATCAACCCCATTTTGACTTTATTACTGAACAGTATTGCTGAACAGTTTGCGCTGCCCGATAGAAGGTTCATGTTTAACAAAACGGGCATGGATGCTTCCTTCATCCTCGGGTTAATGGGTATTACATGCGTTCGAGGCTGAGGTCGGAGCGGGGAACTCTATCAGTGCTTAATTAAAAGTTTATCATCAGGAGCAATCTAATACTAACTGTGTTGGAAATTGCAATTATTTTCTATTTGTTATTTTAAATGCAACTAATAATTGTTACTATTTGTGTGCTGTTTTTATAATTATCTTGTGTGACCCCTAATGAACAAAATATCTAAGCTTTCCCTTATTGTCTTAGCGATAATGTATCCCTCGCTGCAAGTGTCAGCAAAGCAACAAAATGCTCAAGAAGAAATGACAGAGCAAGAGATTGAAACGATCACGGTGGTGAGCCGAACATTGAATCTATATCGTAATGGTGAGTCCACTACGGCAAAGCTTGCGGTTGACCCATTAAATTCAACTCAGATGATTACCTCGCTGAATGCGAATTTGATCCATGACTTAGGTGCAAGAGACGCTAAGGACTTATACCGCAATATTGCAGGTGTTAGTCAATTCAGTTATGCCGGAGTCACAGCACGTGGTTTTCGTCAGGAAGAAATTTACTTTGACGGCTTAAGAGGAGACCCATACGTTGGTTTTAACGTACCGCAACTTTTTAATGTTGAACGTGTCGACTTTTTAAAAGGACCATCAGGTATGCTCTACGGACCTGGTGCACCAGGGGGGCTATTTAACTACATTACAAAAAAGCCACAAACAGAATTTAGTGCAAATACACGTATCATCTTTGGTACAGACAACCGTTTTGGCGGCTCTGCAGAAGTCACCTCTGAAGTTGCTGAAGCACAAAGCATTCGACTCGGCGCGTTTTATGAACAACAAGATACCTATCGTGATAACAGCGCCAGTGAAGTCGCAATAATTGATGCAGGCTATGCCTATGACTTTGATGATGCACGTCTGGTACTGCAATATACACACTACAAACAAGATCTTGATGCTAACCGACTTCGCGGTGTGCCAGCAGATGATAGTGGCGAGTTTTTGACCTACCCCCAATGGAATCATAATGAACCATCCGACTTTTTAGATCTGACATCGGATGTACTACAAGCGAGTTTAGTTGGTGAGCTAACTTCATCTCTAAATTACGACGTAGCACTGCGCTATATTGATAATGAGCAATCACAGAACTATCATGAGCCAAGGGCGTTAATAGACAGTGACGGTAATGGGAAGATTGACCTAGTAGCGCGTGAGTTTCGCGATCAATTAAGAGCGCAATCCCAACTGTCGTTTGCTGCAAACTTTGTCTATGAGAGCCAAGCATTCAGTGCCGAACAGCGTACAGCATTTGGTATTGACATCTATTCAGGTGAAGAAGATGCCTTGTTAGGTCGTGCCTCTGCTTCAAATGACTTTATTTTCCGCTATCTAAATGGCACCTCTCTAAACTCTGATATTTTGCCACTGTCTTTGCATAAGCCACGTTATGGAGAAACAGACCCGAGCCAATACAATGTCAAATTTGCGCCACAGCGCACTACAAAGCAAAAGTGTAACGGTGCTTACGTTTTAAATGAACTAGCTTGGGATAAATTTACTCTAGTTAGCGGTATGCGTTTCGATAAGTTTGAGGACGATGCGAACGGCACTAAATTTGACGATAGCAACATCAGCTTTAGAGTGGGTGGTATTTATAAGCTATCTAACGACGTGTCGATATACTCACAATGGGCTGATTCTTATGAGCCTCAGGGCGTTTCGAGTCAGGATTTGCAAGCTGGTGGACCGTTCGACCCGACAACTGGCGACATCATTGAAGTTGGTGTTAATGCTGAGCTATTCAGCGGCAGTACGTTGTTGAAGGTGGCGGGTTACGAAATAAAGAGGCAAAACCTGCTGCAAAGTACAGGGGTCGACCCAGAACAAGATGGAGTTGATAATCTAGCTGCAATTGGTGAAATAACCAGTAAAGGTGTGGAGGTTGAACTTATCACTGACGTGACACCAGATTGGGTGGTGAGTTTTGCCTATGCTTATAATGATGCCAAAATCACGGCTGATAATGGCTCTGGTGGGATCCGCAATAGTGTCGGTGATAGATTTGCCAATGCGCCAGAAAATCAATTGGGCATTTGGACAAGATACCAGATCCCACAATGGAACTTAGCATTTGCTGTCGGTGGGAATTATGTCGATGAGCAATTGAGCCTATCGGGGCAAACGCTTAATTCATACTTTGTTGCTGATACTTCAATCATTTGGGAAGTAGACAACTACAGCGTGTTATTTAGAGTTGAAAACGTCTTTGACAAAGAATATGCCGAGTCTGGTTTCTTAGCACGTACCGGGCATTTCCCGGGCGACCCTAGAAATGCGTTTCTTGAGTTCACCTATAATTGGTAGTTTATCGTTGTCATCAGTCGTTGTGAGGGCTAAATGTTAGACAAAACCAAACAAAGAAAACGACTGCGGAAACTGTATGATTTGCATGCTTGGGTTGGTTTTCAGCTTGCGATGGTCATGTTTGTGATCCTCACAACCGGCACGATTGCAACGGTATCAAATGAAATTGACTGGCTTGTCTTCGATCAAATGCGAGCGACGGACAAGCCCCAAGGAAAGTCTGAGCATACTGCGACAGCTTGGCGTGCGATGTACGAGTCAATCTCAACGCAATACCCTGATGGACGTATGTTAACGTTAGGCACTATTGGAGGCGACTATTTTACATATCGAGCGCGTGTGTCGTTTGAGAGTGGTAAAGACAGATATGTACATGTCGATCAATGGACTTATGAAGTAACAGGGGATATTTCAACACTGACCGTACAACGGTTTTTTAGAGACTTCCATCGTTATATGTTTATGCCTGCTGTCCCTGGGTTACCAATCGTTACTTTTTTCGCTTTTGTCTTATTGATTTCTCTTTACACCGGTCTAAAAACCACAAAAAACTGGAAAGTAGCGCTTTGGCGTGTGCGACTAACAAAAGGGTCGAGGGTGCTATTAAGTGATTTACACAAGGTGCTAGGGTTGTGGGGACTCTGGTTTACTACCATAATTATTCTGACGAGCTTTTGGTATTTATTTGAGTTTGGTTTACGGATAGTCGATCATAGTTTGGAGCCAAGAACGCCAAAAATAGAACAAATCAAATCAGTTCAAGGGCAAGTCGCGCTCTCTGGTGAGCAGTTCGAGGCTGCTTTTAATCAAGCTCAGGGGGCTATCAACGGTTGGACTATCACCAGTGTACATTTTCCAAGAACAGAAACATCTGCACTACGCTTTCAAGGTGTAGCCAGTAACCCATTACTTCGTGATCGTGCTCATAAAGTCTATATCAACCCCGCAACATTAGCGATCGTCGAGGTCCAAGCGCCGCAAAACCTAAAACTTAGCAGTTATCTCAATGAGTATGCCGATCCACTGCACTTCGGCTATTTTGCTGGGCTGGGCTCAAAATTGGTGTGGTTTTTAATGGGGGTTGCATTGAGCGGAATGTCATTAACAGGTGTGTTGATGACATGGAAGCGGACAAAATCATCACATATCACTCGAGCACAACTCGCTACCGCTCCACTCTTTTTGCTATCCGCGTTTTACTTCGTGTTCTGGATACAGAGATATATCTAGTCATGACAGGTTACTCTTGATTTTTCCTTAATTTTGGTAGCCTGACTGGCAAGTAGAACAAGGGTTTTATTTTATTGAACCTAGAGGCTGGATTTTTCGTATAAATAGTTGTTATTTATGAATAGTTCTAAGAGTTAGTAAACGGATAGAGCGAAAAAGCAACGAGTAGTGAATTGATACTCCAGCCTTTGTTTGCCTGCATGACTTACTATATAGTTGATAACAACCCTATTTAAACGCACATGGCGAAAGTAAATGTGCACGAGAGGCTTCGGTGAGACGACTACCACTAACATTTAAGTACATATTTTGTATAGCGGCTTTGGCAATGGGGGCCACAAATGTGCATGCCCAAGAGAGCATGTCGCAGCAAACTTGGCAAACTTCGACATCTTTACCCGTAGCATTTCAGGAAATTTATCCGACCGTTTTTATCAATCGCATTTTTGTAGGTGGTGGGTTTAGTGCTTCGGAGCTGGAGACTTTTCAAGGGCTTGGTCCGTCCGATAAGGTGTATCTGTTAAATCCATCGGAGGAGATATGGAAGCGTGCTCCCTCTTTACCTGATCCGAGGCACCATATAGGGTTTGCAAGTAATATTCATTACCTCTATGCAATAGGTGGATTTAGCGGAACAAAGGGAGCAGTATGGAAACCTCAATCGACAGTATATCGCTTAGATGGTCGCCTCAGACGTTGGGTGTCAGCACCAAGTTTACCAAGTCCTTTAGCTGAATCTGTATATGCTAGCATAGGGATGAATATTCATGTTATTGGTGGCAAGACTCTTGATGATGATTCTGTTAGCAACCTTGATAGTACAGCGCACTATGTATTAAAAAACAATGCTTACTGGAGTAGAGCAAAGCCGTTGCCGAGCCCAAGAAGTTCTGCGGCCAGTGCCGTGATTGGCGATGATATTTATGTAATTGGTGGGCGGACAAGCGGGGATGAAGCTACAAATTTAAACACGGTAGAAGTTTATAACAGCACAACTGATTCTTGGAGAGCGTTGGCACCTCTACCCATAGCTGCAGCTGGTTTAGCCGCAAGCGTGATTAACGGTAAGATCTTGGTTACTGGTGGCGAAGCTCTTGATTATCAAAATGAACAGGATACTGGCAAGGTTTACAAGTCTGCATGGCTTTATGATCCAAAACTTGATGCCTGGCAATCGTTGCCGGATATGCCATTTCCACGTCATGGCCATGGTCAAGTGAGTCATAATGGCTGGGTTTATGTGATGGGAGGCGCTTCAAAACTAGGCCCCAAAGAAACGCTAAAGAGTACGGTTAAATTCAAGTTACCCGATTAGTGCACTGTCACAAAAACAACGTAAATCTGAGGAGGAGTCTAATAAGACTCCCCTTGTTATTAGAGGAATATCAATCTGCTAGCGGTGATTGATAGCCATCAGGCTTTAATGCCAATACATCACAGTCAAGACTGTCGATAACATGCTCAGCAGTATTACCTACAAGCGCTGCGCTCAAGCCGGTACGACCAACAGTACCAATAACGACAAGTTCAGCATCTTTCTCTTTGGCAACATGCGGGATCACATCTTCAGGTAGACCTTCTTTGATAATGCAGTCATGTCTGTCAATCGAGAAGGTATCTGCTAACGCAAAGGTTTCATCTTCATGGTGTTTTTTAACCGCTTCATTGTACTGCGATGGATTAAACTCGGGGATCTCAATAGCAATATTGACAGGCGTCGCAGGATAAGAGTTGACCAAACTGAGCTTCGCGTTTGCCAACCCACATAAAAATTGTGCATCAGTAATAATGCGCTTATTTAACGTTTGGTGTTGCTCATTATCACTTACAGAGTTGACTGCGGCGATAATATTGCCTTGCTCAGGCCATGCGTGATCTTTCACCAGTAGGAGCGGAGCGGGGCACTTTCGAATAAGATGCCAATCGGTAGGTGTAAAGATAACGGACTTTAAAGTGTCATGCTCGTGAGTAGATTTAATGACGAGGTCATACTCATGCTCAAGCACGGTTTTGATGATGGCTTCGTATGGACGGTTATGCCAAACTACTTTGGTTTTTATATTGACGTCGGGGAAAGCTTTGACCATATCCGCCAGCCACAGCTCTCTATCTTTGATCACGGCTTCACGCATGCTTTCACGTTCGTCTTTAGATAACATGGTTGTCATCTCGTAAGAGAAGTCGTAGATAGACATAAATGCGGTGATATCTGCACCGGTACGTTTAGCGAGGTTAATTGAACGCGCTAGGCTATTCTGACGCTCTTTGGTTGGGTCAATAACGGTGAGTATATTTTTAATTTGATCCACGACTATCTCCTTAAAACGGCAAATTAACAATCAGAGCCGCAAGCTAGTATTACCTTTGCGACTCTATTGAGTGTAACCGATCTTACTTAAGGATAAAGCCCTAACAATAATTAGTTTGTTTTAAATCAAGATGCGATTGCTGCTGTTTCAGCGAGTGCCTCAGCATCATTAATCGTAATGAACTTACCTTCAACCTTTATGATCCCTGCTTTTTGAAAACGACTGAGCAGGCGGCTGATAGTCTCAACGGTTAAACCTAAGTAATTGCCAATTTCACCACGCGTCATCGTAAAGCGAAACTCTTTGCGAGAAAAACCGCGTTCACCAAAGCGGTTGGAGAGATTAAATATAAACGTAGCTAGGCGCTCTTCCGCTGTTTTTTTGTTAAGAAGCAACAGCATTTCTTGGTCATAATTAATTTCACTACTCATTAAACGCATGATTTGCTGGCGTAACTTAGGTAATTTTCCAGCAAGTTCATCTAACGTATCAAATGGGATCTCACATACCATTGAGGTCTCTAATGCTTGTGCAAAGCTTTGATGCTGCATCTTATTGATGGCATCAAAACCAACGAGATCACCCGCTAAGTGAAACCCTGTGATTTGTTCATCACCTTGCTCTGACAGGGTATAACTTTTAAATGAACCAGAACGAACAGCAAAAATAGCATTTAGCTTACTACCAGATTCAAACAGATAGTCACCTTTATGCAAGGGCTTTTTGCGCTCGATAATTTCATCCAGCTTATCCATTTCGCTGCCATTTAATGAAAAGGGCAAGCATAGCTGGCTGATGCTGCAATTGTTACAGCTAATGGTGCATTGGCTCTTTGAGCGATTTTGATTACTTAAGTCCATAAAATTTCCATAAGTCTATGACGCACACGAAGGCACTCCAGTTACTACTCATTTTTTGAGTGGCCTGGAGTGCCGCAAACTCTCACAACACGCAAAAGATGAAACTGTTTTTAATTGGAGCTCCTACTCTCAAAAATGTCACTAGTCATCTAAAATGATGAGTTTGCTTAGATAAGGATAGGTTAATGTACTAGCTTATCAGTTGCAATAATAATTAGATAAACGCCGTACCAAATCAGTAAGTTTCCCATGATAATTCGTGTAACTAGATGATTAATAAACTTTTGTAATAGTAACGCGGATTGTCCCATGGCAATAAGCGCAGGTAGAGTGCCTGCGCCGAAAGCGAGCATAATCAATGCGCCTTCAAGTGGGCTTTTAGCTTGGAGTGTCCAAGTTAGCGCCGAATATACTAATCCACATGGTAACCATCCCCACAATACGCCATATAGAAAGGCCTTTGGCTTTGTATTGATTGGTACCAAATATTTATTTAGCTTAACTATATGCTGCCATATTAGGCTTTTCGCTAGCGATTCAAGCCACTTTAGTGTGCTGGCGAGGCGCATAATATATATGCCTACCAATATCATAAAGACACCGCTCATCAATTGCAGCACATTGGCAATCATAGTATTTTGTTTTGCTAAACTTGCACCTAGTAGCGCAACTAATGCGCCTGCTAACGCATAGCTGCTGATACGGCCGACGTTGTAAAGTATAGCAACAACTAAACTTGGCAATTGTTTACTGGCAAGCTGTAATGAGCTGGCTATTCCCCCACACATGACCAAGCAATGTCCACTACCAGCAAGCCCCATGATAAGTGCACTCAGCAGGCTAACCTCATTCATGTTAATTATCTTGGTCTGACTTATTTGTGGAGCGTTTAGCGTTATTTTCGTCCGCTTTTATTTTATCGTCGTCAAATAAAATGCTGTGGCCTTGTTTATTCAAGTCGGAAAATTGCTCACTTCTTACCGCCCAGAAGAAAATACCAATTGCAATAATGACGAATAAAATAGCGATAGGTATTAATACGTAGATAATACTCATAGTTTTAATAGCCTTAATGAATTTCCAATTACGATGATGGAGCTTGCTGACATACCGATCACCGCAATCCAAGGGGGGATCAAGCCAAGTGCCGCGAGCGGTAAGATGGAGCCGTTGTACATTAATGAAATGGTGAGGTTTTGCTTTACAATCCTTCGTGTTTGCTTCGCTACCTGCTGTAGTGCCAAAATGGCGTTTAAATCACTGTTGAGTAGTACGACATCCGCTGTGTTTTTTGAAATATCAGCGCCAGTATCCATCGCAACAGATAAATGAGCACTATTAAACACAGGGCTATCATTAATACCATCACCCACCATAGCGACCACTTCACCTTGCTCTGACCACGTATCTACTGCTTGTTGCTTAAGCTCTGGTGTACAGCCAATTTGATAACTATCGAGCGCCAGCTGAGCAGATAGCTCCTTACCTGCGTTAGAGCTATCACCTGTGAGCATGTGACATGTAAGGCCAGCTTGTTGTAGTTTCTCTACGACAGACTCCGCATTATTTTTGACCTTGTCGTTGAAATAAAAATCGGCAATGGCTTTACCATCAACAAATAATGTAGCTTGCGCAAAAGAAGCATGGTTATTAAACCAATGACTTTTACCCAAGGCTAACTCATGGCTACGCCAGCGGCCTTTAATACCTGACCCTGCAATGACTTCAACATCTTGAATTAAGTTATCTGCAGGTGTTATGTGGGCAAATGCACGTGCAATAGGGTGCTCTGAAAAACGCTCTAATGCTGCCGCAAGTTCTAGAATTTGAGATTCTGTATATTGAGTCTGTAGTATTTCAACATGTTTAATTGAAAAGCGACCATCCGTCAAAGTCCCTGTTTTGTCAAACGCCACGCGTGTGAGTTTTGTTGCAGTTTCAAGGACATGTGCTTCTTTGATTAAAATTCCTTTTTTGGTTAGCGAAGCCACAGCGCAGGTTAAAGCAGTTGGTATAGCCAAGCTTAGGGCGCAGGGGCAGGTCGCAACTAACACCGAAATTGTAACCCAAAACGCTTTATCTGGTGAAATAGGATACCAGCCAATTGCTGTTATGGATGCAAATACAAGTAGGCAGGCAACAAACCATTGAGCCACTTTGTCGGTTACTTCGACCAGTTTTGGGCGTTTTGTAAGTGCATTATGTTGTAACCGTATTATCTGGTTCAACAGGGTGTTCTGACCAATTTTATTAATTTCTAGCGTGATCACACCATCGTGATTAACAGTACCGGCATATACCTGGTGACCTTGATACTTTTTAACAGGTTGGTGTTCACCTGTCATCATAGACTCATCAACAGTGGTATTACCGCTGATGACTATGCCATCCGCTGGAATGGTCTCGCCAGCCTTGACTAGTATACGATCGTTGAGTTTAAGTTTTTTTGCTGCGATATGCTGTTCGTTGTTCTGATCATCGATTTTTCTGGCAGTCAGCGGTAGTAATTTTTGTAGGTTAGCGGTAAATTCGCTGGCTTTTAATCGAGCTCTAAACTCTAAATATTTACCCAATAATAATAAAAAGGTAAACATACAGATAGACTCAAAATATACCTCACCGACTTCCATAAATGTGGCATAGGTACTCGCGCCATAGGCACCAAAAATAGCTAAGGAAACCGGCAAATCCATATTCAGTTGTTTGGCTTTTAGCCCTTTAACGGCATTGGTTAAAAATGGCATTGCTGAATATAAAATAACCGGGGAGGCAAGGATCAGGCTTATCCAGCGGAAGTATTGCTCAAAATCTTCTTCCATTCCTGAAAACATGCCAAAATACATGGCAAATGCAAACATCATGACTTGCATGGTCATCAAACCCGCAACACCTAGCCGACGGATATATGCTTTTGCTACAGCTTGTTTTTGGGCGGCTTCTTCATCGGCTTGAAAGGGGTAAGCTTTATAACCAATTTCCATTAAGGATTTTATGATGTCACTGAGCTTAACTTTTTTGTCTTGCCACACTATCATCGCGCGATGAGTTGAGGTGTTGACATCGACACGAATGATCCCCCCAAGAGCCAATAGTTGTTTTTCTATTAGCCAAGCACAGGCGGCGCAGCTTATGCCTTCAACACTCAATAACACCTCTTTGGTGTCGCCGCTCGTCTCTACGAAATCTTCTTGTATCTCGTCATTATCGTAGCTGAGCAGCATTTTTAGCTGCTCGGGGATCAGCTCTTCGACTTTTCCCGCACTTTCAGTTCGGTAAGTGTAATAATCGCTCATCCCTTGAGAAATAATAGTTTCTGCAACGGCCTGGCAGCCGATACAACACACAGGTTGAGTATTACCCTCAAAGGTAACTGAGCCTACAAATCCCTTGGGAATAGGCTCTAAACAATGAAAACACGAGTTGGCCATGGCAGTTTACTTATACTGAGGAGTAATTGCGATGATGCCATTGTGTGGAAGTTGGATCTTTTCTTTCATTTTCCAACTATTATCCATAGGCTCTATAAATACAGTAAATGCACCTTCATGGGGTTCATCAAATAAACCGGTGAACGCTCCGCTGGCATTTTTAGTAAGGGTGACGTCGAAATCGTATTTTTCTATGGTGCGGTGATAAAAAGAGAGTTTTAGTGCGTGAACTTTTGAAGCGTCGCCTTTGGTGAATTTAAACGTTACTTTTTGTTCTGCAACTTGCAGATCACCATGTAAGTAGAGTGCTTTGGCTTTATCAAACTTACTGAGTTCGAGATTGATCGCTTTACCTTTTTTGTAGTAATCATCAACGACCATATCGGGGCCATTACCGACGGCAAATGTGATGAGAAAAACACAGGCAACGACAGTGACAAGTGGGAAAAACATTAAAAACCAAGGCCAAAAATTCTTATACCAAGGGGTAGGGTTCATAGTTGCTCACATGGCTATAAAACTTGCGGATATTCTACCGTAAGTTACGGTAAATACCTAAAAAAAAGCCTCCAAATAGGAGGCTTTTTTGATCTCAAATAAAGTTCTAAACGGGCTGTTTACTTGTCTTGTGACAGGCTGTAAACATACGCCGTTAACAGGTGAACTTTATCTTCACCTAAGATGTCTTTCCAAGCTGGCATTACACCGGCACGGCCATGACGAAGTGTATCTTCAACTGCACGTTGAGAACCACCATAAAGCCAAATATTATCGGTTAGGTTTGGTGCTCCGAATGGTAGATTATGGGCAACAGAACCTTTACCATCCATACCGTGACATGCTGCACACATCGCAAATTTAGCTTTACCTGCATCCGCATCTTTTTGGTTAACAGTACGTCCAGACAGACTGAGTACATAAGCCGTCATTTCTTTAATACCTTGATCACCAAGTGCATCTTGCCAACCAGGCATTGCGGCAACACGACCGTGAAGTAATGTCGCTTTAATTGCGTCTGGTGTTCCGCCGTATAACCAATCTTTGTCAGTTAGGTTTGGAAAGCCTGTACCGCCACGAGCGTCAGAACCGTGACATTGTGCACAGTTTTGTGCAAATAGACGTTGACCGATCTCAAGTGCTTCTTCGTTTTCAGCTAATGCTAAAACATCTTGCTTAGCAAATTCTTGGAAGATAGGGCCAAAACGGTCTTCTGCTGCTTTCACTTCTTGGTCAAGCTGAACCCACTCGCCATTGGCTTTAGCTTCAGCGATCGCGTTTTTGGACTCTTCCAAAGTAGTAATACCTTGGTTTGAACTCGTCCAGTTCAAAAAGCCCTTAAAATTACCAAGACCTGGATAGGCTGCAAGATAATAAACAGACCAAACAAAAGTTGCGAAGAACATGTATGTCCACCACTTAGGTAGTGGGTTGTTTAGTTCCTCAATTCCGTCAAACTCATGACCACAGCTCTCGCCTTCTTTGACGCCTACATAGTTTTTTAGGTTCCAAAGCAGCAAGCCGAAAATCAGAGCTAGACATGCAAGGGTTAGTACGATAACCCAAATACTCCAAAAGCTAGTCATTTTTCAGACTCCTTTTCCTCGTTAGAGATAGTGCTATTGTGTTTTTTCTCATCTTCAAAAATGGCATTAGCTGCGTCGTCGAAACGGCGCTTAGAACGCTTGCTATATGCCCACACAACAATCACTAAAAACAGTACCAAAATTACCAGAGTCAAAATGCCTCTGTATGTGCCGTAATCCATAACAATTACTTCAAATGTGTGCCAAGTTGCTGTAAGTAAGCGATTAGTGCTTGCATTTCTGTTGCACCTTCGCCACCGTTCATCGCGTGGATTTCATCAACTTGCGCTTGTAGTTCAGCATCATCACCGTAGCCTTTGCCATTGTAGCGGTCTGACGACTTGTCAATACCAAAAGCATCACGGAACACTTGTAATTTTTTCAGAGTATAAGTGGTATCTACCTTAGTAGTATCAAGCCAAGGGTAGCCAGGCATATTTGACTCAGGTACTACAGAGCGAGGATCCATTAGGTGCGCATAATGCCAATCGTCTGAATAACGTTGACCAACGCGAGCAAGGTCTGGACCTGTGCGCTTGGAGCCCCACTGGAATGGGTGATCCCATACCGACTCACCTGCTACAGAGTAGTGACCATAACGCTCTACTTCATCACGGAATGGACGAACCATTTGTGAGTGACAGTTATAACAACCTTCACGAACGTATATGTCACGACCTTCCATTTCAAGCGCAGTCAGTGGGCGTAGACCCTCTACCGGCTGAGTGGTATCTTTTTGGAACATTAGGGGAGTGATTTCAACTAATGCACCAAAGCTAATCGCGAATACCGTTAAGATAGCCATTAGGCCAACGTTCTTTTCGACGATTTCGTGTTTGTTTGTTGAGTTATTGTTGCTCATACTCGACACCCCTTAAGCCACTTGCGGGTTTGCATCAGTGGCTAATTGACCACTTTTTGCAGTAACCGTACGGAATACGTTGTAAGCCATTACTAGCATACCAACCACGATGAATACACCGCCTAGGAATCGCATAATATAGAAAGGCTTAGAAGCTTCTAGTGACTGAACAAAGCTGTACATTAATGTACCGTCAGCATTAACTGCACGCCACATTAGACCTTGCATAACACCAGAGATCCACATTGCAACGATGTAAAGTACAACACCTACTGTGTGCAGCCAGAAGTGCGTATTAACTAGCTTGATGCTGTACATATTACCGTGACCAAATAGCGCAGGGATTAAGTGGTAAATTGCACCGATAGAAATCATAGCAACCCAACCAAGTGCACCTGAGTGTACGTGACCAACAGTCCAGTCAGTATAGTGAGAAAGTGCATTTACTGACTTGATAGCCATCATCGGACCTTCGAACGTAGACATACCGTAGAAAGATAGAGATACAACTAGGAAGCGCAGCACTGGGTCAGTACGTAGTTTGTGCCAAGCGCCAGATAGCGTCATGATACCGTTGATCATACCACCCCAAGAAGGAACGAATAAGATAACTGACATCACCATACCTAAAGACTGAGTCCAGTCAGGTAGCGCAGTGTAGTGTAAGTGGTGAGGACCTGCCCAAATATAAAGAGAAACAAGCGCCCAGAAGTGAACAACTGATAAACGGTATGAGTATACCGGACGACCAGCTTGTTTTGGTACGAAGTAGTACATCATACCAAGGAAGCCCGCAGTTAATAAGAAACCTACTGCGTTGTGGCCATACCACCATTGAACCATTGCATCTACAGCACCTGCGTAGATTGAATATGATTTAGTTAAAGATACAGGGATAGCCATGCTGTTTACAATGTGAAGCACTGCAACAGTAATGATGAAGCCAGCATAGAACCAGTTTGCTACATAGATGTGTGACACTTTACGCTTGATAAGAGTACCAAAGAATACTACAGCATAAGTAACCCATACTACTGCAATTGCGATATCAATTGGCCACTCTAGTTCAGCATATTCTTTAGAAGAAGTAATACCTAGAGGAAGCGTGATAGCCGCAGCTACGATAATGGCTTGCCAACCCCAAAAGGTAAATGCGGCAAGTTTGTCAGAGAACAGGCGCGTTTGACACGTGCGCTGAACAACATAGTAAGAGGTTGCAAATAGTGCACTTGTACCAAATGCAAAGATTACTGCGTTCGTGTGTAACGGACGAAGTCTAGAGTAAGTTAACCATGGAATGTCGAAGTTTAACGCAGGCCACGCAAGTTGCGCTGCGATAAATACACCTACACCCATGCCAACAATGCCCCAAATCACTGTCATGATAGCGAATTGGCGTACAACTTTATAATTGTACTCAGTTTGTGATGCTACTGTTTGGCTCATTTTCTGGATTCCGCTGCAATTTATTGCGATTAGAAATGAATTACCTGAATTACAGGCCCTAGTTATATTTCCTCAAGCCCGTCATGTTTTAACTCAAAATATGAGTGAAAACCTAACCAGCCCGAGAAACCTTTATTTTTGCGAGGAAATGATAATTTTTTTGCTTATGAAAAGATACCTAAAACGCCTAAAATTATGACATCAATCAAGTTTTCAAACGCTTTTTGTTCGCTTCTTAAGCAACCTAGCAATTCCCCCGAAACTTGCGTACACTGCGCAGGATTCAGAAGTGACGGTAAACCCCTATGGTTGTAAAGCAATTAACAATAGGATTGCTAGGTATTTTCCTCGTGGCCTGTTCAGACCCAAATATCATTATACATGAAAGTTCAGAAAAAAGTGAAAGTTCAGTAACAAGAAATGTCTGTAAATTTTCATCACCATGTAACTTAACACCTCAGGTCTCTATTTATCTGGGCTCTGGGCAGGTAGAACCTGAAACCGAATTTACCATAGGACTCAAAAGTGCGACTAAAGTAGTGGTGCATTCAGCTTGGTTGGAAGGTGAAAACATGAATATGGGCAGAATTCCAGTCTTCTTCGACGCAGACACACTAGAGGCAACGACAATGGTTGGTATGTGTACGGATAAATCGATGCGTTGGATGTTACGTTTGGAGTTGAGTTTGGACGGAGAACGGCTTTTTGCATCTCATGTTATTGCGGTTAACTATCGATGATTAAAACGGTTTTTATTGAGTATTTAAAATTTGCACTGGAACAAAAGTTGATAGAAGCGACTGCTGCTGCAAACAGTGCTCGTGCAGATGCGACTCATGAACAAAGCGCTGCTGAAACCCAATATGACTCACTCAGCATTGAGTATGGTTATTTGGCTGAAGGGCAAAGCGAGCGCGTTGATGCAATGTATTTGGCAAAGCAACAGATCCTCAATCAGGTGAGTAATCCAGTTAGTAACACGATTACCTATAATGCGTTAGTTGCAATAGATGATGAACAAGGTGACCGCCATTGGTTTTATTTTGCACCAAGTGAAGGTGGTCTAAAAATTCAATATAAAGAGACCCCTGTACTTGTAATCACGTTTGACGCACCACTTGCAAAGCGCTTGCAAGGGCTTACCATCGATGATGATATTTCGTTTTTATTCAATGGTCAGGAACAAACTTTAACGGTGTCGCAAATTCTCTAGAGATTGCTTACAGCTATTTATGAGAACAGCTTTTTGCGTACTACGTCACGATACGTTGAAGGAGACTTGCCGATCAGCTGGCGAAACACACGACTCAATTGACCTTGAGAGTTGAACCCACAGGTCAGGGCAATATCCTGTATGGATAGATTGCTACTTGCCAGTAGCTCTTTACACATTTCAACCCTTACTTGCTGTAAGTAGCCGATCGCTGTTTGACCCGTAGCTTGTTTAAAACGGCGATTGAAGGTGCGATAACTCATATCAAACTGACTTGCTACAGCTGGTAAAGTGATCTCATCAGCGGCATTGTTCTTGAGCCAAAATTGGATTGCGGCGATCTGTTCGTCAGCATGACGGTCAACCGCACCTTCTAAATAGCGCTGCTCTTCATATGGTTTTCGGATCTCGTGAGAAAAGTTTTGCTGTACATGATGTGCTGCATCTGTGCCGTATAACAGTTCTATAAGATGAACTATAACGTCTGCCAGCGCATTGAGACTGGCGATGGTGTAAATCCGCTCGGATTGCGTGATAAAGTAATCTGGTTTTAATTCGACATTAGGATAAAGCTGCGAGAATTGCTTGGCAAAATGCCAATGGGTTGTGGCTGAATGGCCGTTTAACAACCCTGAGCTGGCTAAAAAACACACCCCTGTACCAACACCAATTAAGGTGCTGCCTGCTTCCCACGCATCTGCGAGAGATGCGCTCAATTCTTGATTCTGTTTTACTATAGGTCGTGGATTACGCCAAATACTCGGTACGATAATATAGTCATACAAGGGTAATGCGCTAAAATCGCTTTGTGCTTCTAATGTGATGTATTCATCCGCTTTTATTGCCTCACCRTGACTACTACAAAGCACAATGTCTAAAGGGGTATAAGCGTCTTTTAGATGTACTTTCGCAAAGGCTTGTCCTGCTTTTAGCATCTCCAATGGTAAAGTAACACTCGTAATGAGCATATGTCGATAAAGAACAATGGCGATTTTTGTACAAGGCTTCATCTGCTCCGACCTCTTTAAGTTGGCGAAAATTGATTTATATATGGCGTATTTTGATAAGAGCTATGTGAAAATGCAATTAAAATCACAGCATTATCTTAGTTCAGAAGTAGAAATAACATGACAGCATTGCCAATTATTGTAGGAATGGGGGGGATTAACGCCGCTGGGCGCACCTCTTTCCATCAAGGCTTTAAACGGATTGTACTTGACAAATTAGRGGCCAAAGACAGACAAGAAACATACTTAGGTCTTGCAAGCTTGATGAACTTAGTCCGTTTTATTGATGGTCAACTTGTAGATAACGACAACCAAGTAATAAGAGAATCTGAAGTTGAATCGCGTTTTGGTGAGCAGATCTTAGCGGGTACGTTAATTCGTAAGATCGAAAAAAACCACTTTGATGTTGATGCTACTCCTTGGCAGCAGAAACTGACAATGAAAACGAATAACGACAGTAAAATTGTATTTAACTGTCGCAAACGCGATTTACCTAATCCCACACCTGAGAGTTGGCAAATACTCGAACTCGATCCGAAAACAGTCGAAGTCACCATTACGGATCAAGTTGAAGTAAAACATGACAGCTACAGAGATAACCCGATTAAAGCTGCTGGACAATTACCAACAGGGTTTGATCCCGCGTTGATGTATAACAGTCGCTATCAGCCCAGAGGTTTGCAGGCTACGATTTTTGCCGCTACGGATGCTATCCGCTCAACTGGTCTAGAGTGGGAAAATGTGATGAACAGTGTACACCCTGATCAAATAGGTACATATTCAGCGTCTATTGCAGGGCAAATGCACGATGAAGGGCTAGGGGGACTAGTTCGTAGCCGTTTACGTGGTGATAGGGTAAGCACCAAACAGCTAGCGCTCGGACTCAACACGATGTCCACTGATTTTATCAATGCGTATGTGACAGGAAGCGTTGGCACTACATTTACAACAACAGGCGCATGCGCAACCTTCCTATATAATTTACGCGCCGCGGTTAACGATATACAAGCAGGTCGGACTCGCGTAGCAATCGTTGCAAGTGTTGAATGTGCCATTACTCCTGAAATTATAGAGGGGTTTGGGAATATGGGAGCGCTGGCGAACGAAGAGGGGTTACGTAAACTTGATGGCACTGATGAAGTAAACTATCGCAAAACAAGCCGTCCTTTTGGCGAAAATTGCGGCTTCACTATCGGAGAAGGTGCTCAAGTGGCTATCTTAATGGATGATGCTTTAGCACTGGAATTAGGTGCCCATATTATGGGATCTGTAGCAGATGTGTTTGTTAATGCTGATGGGGTAAAGAAATCGATAACCGCCCCAGGTCCTGGCAACTATATTACTATGGCTAAATCAGTTGCACTTGCTCAACAAATTGCCGGTTCAGAGGCGTTAGCAAAACGTAGCTTTATTCTTGCCCATGGCTCAAGTACACCACAAAATCGTGTTACAGAGTCACTGATATATCATAAATTAGCACAAACGTTTTCGATCAATGGCTGGAAAGTCGCGGCGCCAAAAGCGTATGTTGGTCACACCATTGCGCCAGCTTCTGGCGATCAATTAGCAATGGCACTGGGGGTGTTTGAATACAATATCATGCCAGGGATAACAACCATTAGCGGTGTTGCTGATGATGTATATGACGAGCATTTAGATATTCGTACCGAGCACTATCATTGCGACCCTATGGATATAGCGTTTATAAATTCAAAAGGGTTTGGTGGAAATAACGCCACTGCGACTATGTTTTCTCCTACACTCACCAAAAAGCTGATAAGTAAGCGTTATAATCAAGAACAACTTACTGAATATGAGCAAAAATTAGGGCAAACATCACAGCGGCAGGTTGCGTATCAATACGCCGCAGATCATGGTCAATTTGAGATTATTTATCGCTTTGGCGAGGGGATGATTGATGAATCTGCACTGGTGATAAGCGAACATGAACTGTCTATTCCAGGGTTTACACAAAGCATTCAATTGTGCTCACATAACCCCTATGCAGATTTGACTGAATAAATAAGACAAGAAAGATTAATGTTAAGCAAGCAAGGCGTACAGGATGTACGCCTTTTTTCGTCACAGAAATAAAGTTTGCTGAAGTGAGAGGCTGAGATTAAAGTTATAGCAATTGATGTTAATACACTTCCCCGAAAGGAATATCAGCATGCGAAAAATCAAAGGTAGCACTTTATTCTTGCCGCTACTGGGCACTTTACTTCTTATCTCCAGTAGTTACTCGGCTCACAGCAAACCGACATTGACAGCAGAGCAGTCTGATCCCAAGACTATGGCGTGGATGCAAGGTTTCCCGCCCAAACCAGATAAGCGGATAACGCAACCCGATAGTAACTTTTTTAGTTTTCCTAAATTGCGGTGGTCTGTGTGCAATATGAGAGCGCTCTTGCCAACAGAAAGCATAAAGCGTCAGATTGCTGGTTATCGGCCACTAGAGTTTGATTTACTAGCAGGTATTGACGATGTGACATTTTTACCATCAGGAAGTGACAAGGAGCTTACTTGGGAACAAAGCCTGAAAGCAAATTATACTGATGGCATCATAATTTTGCATCAAGGCAAAGTTGTCTATGAACGATACTTTGGCTGCTTAGATCAAACTCAAAATCATGCTGTTATGTCTATGACAAAGTCGGTGACAGGCCTTATTGCTGAAATGCTTATTGCAAGGGGAAAGCTAGATGAAAACCTTATGGTATCCAGTATTATTCCTGAATTAAAAAATTCAGCTTTTGGCGGCGCAACCGTGCGCCAGGTGATGGATATGACAACTGCACTAGAATATAGTGAAAACTATGCAGATCCAAAAGCGGATATATGGCAGTACGCATTTGCAGCAAACCCACTGCCAAAACCAAAAGGATATGAGGGGCCGCAAGGTTATTTTGAATACCTGCAAACGATTAAAGCAAGCGGTGAACATGGTGAATCGTTTGGGTACAAAACAGTAAATAGTGATGTACTAGGGTGGATTATTTCTCGTGTAACTGGGAAAAAGTACAACGAGGTGGTATCTGAGCTCTTGTGGCAACCCCTAGGCATGCAGCAAGATGCAGACGTTACTGTTGATGGTCTCGGCACTCCTTTTGCTGGAGGCGGGATAAGTGCTAGCTTACGTGATATGGCAAGACTTGGCCTTACGATGTTAAATCAGGGGAAAGTAGCAGGTATACAAGTTATTGACAAAGCTG
Source organism: Pseudoalteromonas sp. J010 (assembly GCF_003934235.1). Lineage (NCBI taxonomy): Bacteria > Pseudomonadati > Pseudomonadota > Gammaproteobacteria > Alteromonadales > Pseudoalteromonadaceae > Pseudoalteromonas > Pseudoalteromonas sp. J010. The sequence goes on from NZ_RDBW01000038.1 coordinate 34,947, forward strand.
CTGTCGGTAGCATTGTTGCAGGTGGGTCTACCCAAGCTTTTGAGAAAGCGGGATTTGCCACTTTGCCAAATGGCAGCTATCGGAGTATGTGGTGGCACTTTCATAACCAATATGGCGCGTATGCTGCGCGTGGCGTACATGGGCAAACAATTTATATTGCACCAAAAGCTGAAATGGTTATTGTGCGCTTCGCATCACACCCAAGTGCAGGTAATAGCGTCATTGACCCGACTTCATTGCCTGCATACGCTGCAGTAGCGGAGTATTTGATGTCTAAAAATCAATGAGTGCTTAATACCAATTTGACTTAATACTTGCTCAATTTGAAGGAGTAAATCTGACGCTAACAGCGTAAAAAATTTCTTATTTAGAACAACTAAATAAGAAATTTTTGCCTTGCCTACACGGATGTAGGTACCTTGGAGATAGCAGGACGCGGTAGCGGAGTTATCGACAAGATTTTCTCGCCTCAAAATAGACCACTTAATTAAGAAAATTGGTATAACAAATCACATTATTAGCTATCTACCAGGCTTTCTTATTATTCAAGAGTTCAGCCACTACAAAACATAGTCTAGTCACGGCTTACAAAGTGACGGTGATGAAAGGCTAGATGCTCATCAATAAAACTTGAGATGAAAAAATAACTATGATCATAGCCGTCATGAGTGTTCAGTGTGATAGGGTAACTGGCGTTTTCAGCTGCCTCTTTAAATAACCAAGGTTTTAGCTGCGCTTCTAAAAACTGATCCTCAGTGCCTTGCTCTATCAATATCGGTCTTTTTACTGGCTGGTCGTAATTCGTCATTAATACCGTGGCATCATACTGCTGCCAGTGCTGGGGCTCGTCCCCCAAATAACCTGAAAAGGCTTTTTCCCCCCAAGGGCAGTTACTCGGGTTAACGATTGGGCTGAACGCTGAAATGCTGGTATACATATCTGGGTTTCTGAGTCCAATGACAAGGGCGCCATGACCACCCATTGAATGACCACTAATGGCTTTTTGATTGTTGACAGGGAAGTGCGCTTCGACAAGCTCTGGTAGTTCTTGTGTCACATAATCATACATCTGATAGTGCTTATTGTATGGTGCTTGTGTGGCATTGACATAAAAGCCGGCACCGAGGCCAAAATCGTAACTAGCATTTTCATCGTCAGCCACATCTTCTCCACGTGGACTGGTATCCGGTGCCACTATGGCAATACCTAGTTCGTTGGCTTTTTTAAAAGCTCCTGCTTTTTGCATGAAGTTTTCATCGCTGCAGGTTAACCCTGAAAGCCAATATAACACAGGCACTTTTTTCCCTTCATTGACAGTTTCAGGTAAAAAAATAGCGAACGTCATATCACACTGGGTTGTTTGACTCGAGTGCTTATAGCGTTTGTGCCAGCCGTTTGACACTTTGTTGCTGGAAATCAGTTCCATCGAATTCTCCTTTATGAAGCGAGATAGGGCGCGAACGCGCCCTTGAAAAATATTGTTAGTAGTGGATCACTGACCGAATACTCTTGCCTTCGTGCATTAAATCAAAGGCGTCGTTTATGTCTTCAAGCTTCATAGTGTGAGTGATAAAGTCATTGAGCTTGAACTCACCGTCCATGTAGCGCTCGACAATCTCAGGAAGCTCCGAGCGGCCTTTTACACCACCAAAGGCACTACCACGCCATACTCTACCTGTGACGAGTTGGAAAGGACGTGTTGATATTTCTTGTCCTGCACCTGCAACACCGATGATAACAGACTCTCCCCAGCCTTTGTGGCAGCACTCAAGTGCACTTCTCATGACATCGACATTACCGATACATTCAAATGAGAAATCGACTCCGCCATCCGTCATGTCAACGATAACTTCTTGGATTGGCTTATCAAAATTCTTAGGATTGATAAGATCCGTAGCACCAAGTTTTTTCGCAAGTTCGAATTTGTCCTCATTGATATCAACGCCAATAATACGGCTCGCACCAGCCATCGTTGCACCAATGATAGCGGATAAGCCGATACCACCAAGGCCAAAAATAGCCACGGTATCGCCTTTTTGCACTTTAGCAGTATTCATTACTGCGCCCATACCCGTAGTCACACCACAGCCAAGCAAGCAGATCTCTTCCAGAGGCGCTTCCTTATTTACTTTAGCCAAAGAGATTTCTGGCAATACCGTGTACTCAGAAAAGGTTGACGTGCCCATATAATGGTAAATGGGTTTACCGTCTTTATAAAAGCGAGTTGTGCCATCTGGCATTAAACCTTTGCCTTGGGTTTCACGGATCTGCTGACAAAGGTTCGTTTTACCAGATTTACAGAACTTACATTCGCCACACTCTGGTGTGTACAATGGGATCACGTGGTCGCCAACGGCAACGCTGGTAACGCCTTCACCGACCGCTTCAACGATACCTGCGCCTTCATGACCTAAGATGGCTGGGAATACGCCTTCTGGATCGTCGCCAGACAAAGTGAAAGCATCGGTATGACATACGCCCGTTGCAGTGATTTTTACTAAGACTTCGCCTTTTTTCGGTGGCATTACATCCACTTCTTCAATGCTAAGAGGTTGGCCCGGGCCCCACGCTATGGCGGCTTTAGATTTAATAAATTCAGACATAGTGTTTTCCTTTCTTTAAAACATGATGAAAAGTATAACGGCTTTATAATTTTTGATAATCTATAAAAATAATAAAGACTTTTACGTGAGTGTAATAATGGACAGATGGGTTGGTATTGATGAATTTGTTGCCGTAGCAAGTTATGGCTCATTCAGTGCAGCGGCAATACAGCTGAATACGTCAGTCGCGCAGGTGAGTCGTCGCGTAAAAATGCTTGAGCAAAGATTAAACGTACAGCTATTAATGCGTACCACAAGAAAGCTTGCCTTGACCCAAGAAGGAGAGGTTTTTCTATCTCATGCAAAACATTTACAGCATGGATTAGATGATGCGACAGCGGCGATAAGACAGCGTGACAGACAGCCGACGGGAAAGTTAAAGCTCACTGCACCAGTTATGTATGGTGAGTCTTATGTGATGCCTGCAGTAGTTGAATTTATGCGTTTATATCCCAAAGTGGAAGTAGAAATGCACCTTACCAATAACCAAGTCGACTTACTTGATAAGGGATTTGATTTGGCGATCCGACTTGGGAAATTACAGGACTCTTCGCTAAGAGCAAAACGCTTAACGACACGTAGTACCATGGTGTGTGGTGCAAACAGCTATTTGAATCAACGGGGTCAGCCGCACACCTTGGATGAGCTTTTGGATCACAACTGCTTAATTGGCAATAGTAGTGAGTGGCGTTTTGTTGAGCATGGCAGGACTAGGCAGATTAAAGTCGGTGGTTCGCTTCGTTGTAATAGTGGCTGGGGGCTGGTGGAAGCTGCAAAGCAGGGGTTGGGTTTAGTGCAACTACCACACTATTACGTTAAACCAGCGCTCGATAAAGGCGAGCTGACAGAAGTCTTGACCAATTTTAAGCCCGAGGAAGAGGGAGTCTGGGCGTTATATCCGCCCAGACAATTTGTAGCAACTAGTTTACGTTTGTTATTAGACCATCTAAGCGAATGCTTTAGTCAGCCGTAGCCATTGTTTCTATTGCTTGGCTCAATGCGATTTCGCGGCTAGCACAAAACGCACTGTCCCCTAAACGCTCATGAATATTCAAACGTTTTAGCTTGTCAGTAGTTTCGGTGTTTGGAGAGTAAATAAAGACTCGGCACTGGGCGTCTAATGCGTCTGTAATCGCATTCTCAATAGCCAAGCCGACGGTGACATCTATCATAGCAACGTCGCTTAAATCTAACACCATTGCATTGTACTCACTTATTTTACGGTGTTGTCTTGCGATTGCTTTTGAAACGCTGAAAATCATTGGTCCAGATAGATAAAAGAACAATAGTTTACCGTTGGCTTGATCCAATAACTCACTTTCTTTTTTCGTCAGAGGTACGTCTTCATCACTATCACTATCGCTTATTGCTTTCACGTGGTTTGCCTGCACGCGACTCAAGCGCTCAATTACCATAACGTTAGAAATAAAAACACCAAGCCCTACAGCAACGATAAGGTCTACAAACACAGTCAGTAGCATTACACCATACATAATTGCCATTTGACTCATACTCAGCTTATGAGCGCGCTGTATAAAGCTCCAATCAAGAATGTTAAAGCCAACATACACAGCAATACCCGCAAGTACAGCCATCGGGATAGGCTCTGTTAACCCGCCTGCGATAAATACCACGGCCATTAAAATGAGCGCTCGAAATATGCCTGCTATTGGAGAGCGAGCCCCAACCTGAATATTAACGACGGTTCCCATTGTTGCGCCTGCACCAGGAAGTGCGCCAAATAAACCGGCAATAATGTTAGCTATACCTTGGCCTCTCAGTTCTTTATCTGAGTCATGCTCTGTTCTTGTCAAACTATCGGCAATCACAGCCGTAAGCAGAGTGTCAATACAGCCTAAGGTGCCAAGCACCAGCGCATCGATAAGCATCTCAACGAATAATTCAGGTGTTAAAACAGGAAATACAAGGCTAGGTAGCCCACTTGGTATTTCACCAATCCGGCGGATACTATCGGTATCAAAGATAATGACAGAGAGCAGTGTTACCGCTACTAGGGCAACCAATTGAGCTGGGACATACTGTCGCCACTTGCTTGGCATTTTGAATAAAATAGCCAGAGTAATGACACCCAAAAATAGCTCAGAGAAATGCAGATCCATCAATAAATTTGGGATATTTGATAAGGTGCCGATTACGCCACCTGCCGGAGCTTGGTGGCCAAGTAACGGGGCGAGTTGGAGGATAATGAGAATAACGCCAATCCCAGACATGAAACCTGAGATCACACTGTATGGCATTAGCGTAACGTATTTACCTAGCTTTAGTGTGCCAAGCAGTACTTGGAAGGCACCGGCCATCATCACTACAGTGAAGCCCATCGCAAGGCCATTTTCTGGGTACTTGCTCATCATCGCTGTCAGTACCGCTGTCATAATGACGGTCATAGGACCGGTAGGCTCAGAAATTAGTGAAGTTGAGCCTCCAAATAATGCGGCAAATAACCCAACAAGAATAGCGCCCCACATGCCGGCTTCTGCACCAGCACCGGAGGCTACCCCAAAGGCAAGTGCCAGGGGTAAAGATATAATAGCGGTGGTAACACCACCGAATAGGTCACCTTTGAAAGATGCGTGTTTAAATCTCTTAAATGTGATCATACTTTTGACTATAACGATCAAAGAATTGACGGCATTCTACTGATAAATGATATGCAGTGCTATGAAGGACTGGTACTACCATTTCCATGTTCAGTAGCATTATACCAATTAGTCTTAATACGAGCTCAATTTGAAGGAGTAAACCTGACACTAACTGCGTTAAAAACTTCTTATTCAGAACAACTAAATAAAAATTTTTGCCTTCTCGCCTCAAAATAGACCACTTAATTAAGATAATTGGTATTAGATACAAAAAAGCCAGTCTACATAGACTGGCTTTTYTATTTTTACTTAATCAACCTGAGCTGGCGAGGCCATTTCGGCACTCGCTTTACCCATCGGTGACTTGGAGCCAACACCTAGGCCACTATTTGCAACTACTTCACGAAGCTCATGTGGCATTGCCGGTGGTACCTGTGCAATGACGTCGTCATTCACACCTTGAGCCTTGGTCATTGGCGCTGCGGCGGTTTGGTTAAAGCGAATACGGCTATAGGTCGTATTACCATTCGCATTATGCGGTGGGGTTTCTTTAACCGTTTCAGATGCTATTTCTGCTTGTGGTGCAACTTCTTCAACCGTTTCAGATGCAGCTTCCATCTGCGGTGCAACTTCCTCAGCGGTTTCAGGCGCTGCTTCTGCTTGCGGTGTAACTTCCTGAGCGGTTTCAGGCGCTGCTTCAGTTTGCGGTGCCACTTCTTCAGCGGTTTCAGGCGCTGCTTCAGTTTGCGGTGACACTTCTTCAGCGGTTTCAGGCGCTGCAGCTTCAGTTTGTGGTGCAACTTCCTCAGCGGTTTCAGGTGCTGCTTCAGTTTGCGGTGCCACTTTTTCAGCGGTTTCAGGTGCTGCTTCTGCTTGTGGTGCAACTTCTTCAGCGGTTTCAGGCGCTGCTTCAGTTTGCGGTGTCACTTCTTCAGCGGTTTCAGGCGCTTCTTCAGTTTGCGGTGCAACTTCTTCAGCGGTTTCAGGCGCTGCTTCAGTTTGCGGCGTCACTTCTTCAGCGGTTTCAGGCGCTGCTTCAGTTTGCGGTACCACTTCTTCAGCGGTTTCAGGCGCTGCTTTTGCTTGCGGTGCCACTTCTTCAGCGGTTTCAGGCGCTGCTTCTGCTTGCGGTACCACTTCTTCAACTGACTTCGCTTTTAGCTCAGCCTCATATTCAGCGGCGGCTTGATCGGCAACTGGGATGAAAGCTGCTGACTGACCTTTTTCTGGTGTATCAGGACGGCGGCGACGTTGGCCTGCTGCTCTCAAATGACGAGGTGAACGTCTAGAACGTGTACGACCTTCTTTGTTCTCTTCATCATTTTCTTCAGCAAGTTGCGGTGTTGGCGCCTCTGTGTCATTTACCTTGATAACTTCGTCAGCAGAAACTGTGGTATCAATTTCTGGCTGTGTCTCTTTGGCAGTCTCGTGTTTTTCAGGCGTAGCGCTTTCGCTCACGACAGCTTCATGTTTTTCTGTTTTTTGTACCGTAGGCTTGGACTTTTTATGTCTCTGCTTCGGCTCAGGCTTCTGCTCAGATACTGCTTTTTCAGGCTGTTCCAATGGCTTGACTTCAACTTTTACTTCTTCAGTCGGAGTTGGCTCTGCTACATTGCTCTGCTCTGCGTTTGTATCCTGTACACGCACTTTCTTACGCAGATTACGTCTTTGTCTACGAGGTTTAACTTTCGCTTCTTTGACCTGTGTTTCAGTGTTCGCTGTTTCATTTACCGATTCATCAACAGCTGACTTACTGGAACGGTTGGTCTTGTCTTGATCTTGACGTTTTCTGTTATTAGGGCGACGGCGCTTACGATTATCACCTCGTTGCTCGTTGCTGGTGTTTTCATCTTTCGCTTCAACAGCAGTTTCTTTCTGCGGTTCATTACGACGACGATTATTGTTGCGACGACGGTTATTATTACGACGACGATTATCGCGATTGCTCGTGTCACGAGCTGGCTTTTCTTCACTTGGCTTTGTTTCTTCTTGGCTGTCACCAGCAAAGAGATTTTTAATCCACTGGCCAATCTTTGCGAGCAAACCGGCGCTGTCCTGGGTAGGTTTGGCTTCAGGCTTGCGTGCTTGTGGCTTTTCAGCCTGAGTTGGAGCAGGAGCTGGAGCCGGTGCATCAGGCATCACAACACCTTTGAGTACAGGCTCTTCTTTTACGTTTGCCTGTGGTTTTGCAACTTCAATAACCTCAGGCTCGGGCGTAATGATCTGCTCGTAGCTTGCAGCTTCGGTCGTTTCATCTTTGCGAAGTCGAACTACTTCATAGTGAGGTGTTTCCAAGTGCTGATTTGGAATAATAACAACATGACACTCGTGGCGCTTTTCGATGCGTTGGACAGAGCGGCGCTTTTCATTTAGCAGATACGCACCAACAGCAACAGGCACTTGTGCATTTACCTGTGCTGTGTTGTCTTTGATTGCTTCTTCCTCAATGAGACGCAGGATAGATAGAGCAATCGATTCGTTTGAGCGAATAGTACCTTGACCATCACAGCGAGGGCAAGTGTGTTGGCTCGCTTCACCAAGAGATGGACGTAAACGCTGGCGTGACATTTCTAATAGACCAAAACGAGAAATCTTGCCTATTTGCACGCGAGCGCGATCCGTGCGTACTGCTTCTTTCAAACGATTTTCTACTTCACGCTGATGGCGTGGAGGCGTCATGTCGATGAAATCGATAACAATTAAGCCACCAAGATCTCGCAAGCGTAATTGACGAGCAATTTCATCAGCGGCTTCTAAGTTGGTGTTCAGTGCCGTTTCTTCAATGTCGCCACCTTTCGTCGCTTTTGACGAGTTGATGTCGATAGAAGTTAGTGCTTCGGTAGGGTCTATCACAATTGAGCCACCAGAAGGTAAACGTACCTCTCGCTGGAAAGCTGACTCAATTTGACTCTCAATTTGATAGTGCGTAAATAGAGGCACATCGTTTTGATATAGCTTCACACGATTGATAAAGTCAGGACGAAAACGCTCTATGTGGGCTTTTGCTTCCTCAAAAACGCGAGGCTTGTCAATTAGAATTTCACCGATATCGCGACGTAGATAGTCTCGGATTGCACGGAAGATAACGTTACTTTCTTGGTGAATTAAGAAGGGTGCCTTACCGCTGTCTGCTGCATTCTGAATAGCTTCCCAGTGCACTAAAAGCGCTTTTAAGTCGTATTCTAGTTCTTCAAACGACTTTCCAACCCCTGCGGTACGAACAATTAGACCCATACCTTTTGGTACGTTCAATCGGCTCAAGGCTTCTTTTAGCTCGATACGTTCATCACCCTCTATACGACGTGAAATACCGCCGGCTCTTGGGTTATTTGGCATTAGCACCAAGTAGCTACCAGCTACGCTGATAAAGGTGGTTAAGGCTGCACCTTTTTGGCCACGCTCTTCTTTATCAACTTGAACGATAACTTCTTGGCCTTCGCGGATCACATCTTTGATATTTGGACGACCATTGAATGTGTAACCGTCAGGGAAGTAAGTTTTCGCAATTTCTTTTAAAGGGAGGAATCCGTGACGCTCAGCGCCATAATCAACAAATGCGGCTTCTAGGGAAGGTTCGATACGGGTAATTTTACCCTTGTAAATGTTCGCTTTTTTCTGTTCGTGACCTGGGCTTTCTATATCTAAATCATACAGACGCTGGCCGTCAACCAGTGCTACGCGCATTTCTTCTTGCTGCGTTGCATTGATCAGCATACGTTTCATATTGTAATTCTCTACTCAATTTATTTACAGCGCCTAATACGTTTTCCAGCGACAGCATGTTACGCCTTGGATACTCCGGTTTAATGATGCAGTCTCACGACTGGGGAAAAGGAGTATATTCACAGTTTCCGCTTTAAATCAGGGTAAAATCACTGATTAACTGTTCGCTTCTTCACATTTATTGGTGTCGCTAAGTGGTCATGCACGGGCTAGTCATACTTGGTTTGACAAGTTTGGTCATCGCCATCTTTTGACTCAATTACTTTGCGACATTCACGAGTTGCGGCCTGCTATGCACGGGTATTATTGCAACGGTGGTCAGCGTATCAGACAAATTTTAATTTCTTGCTTTTTGGTTTTTTTCGTGTCCAGTCATTAAACGAAATATTACGCGCTTCGCATTGACTGTTCGCACGTGTTTATCTTAGATGCTCGATAAAAGCTTTGGAAATATTAGCTCTAATCTGTATGATCTGCCATCCAAGATGTGCATCACGATTGTTTTTGCGATAAAAAGCACCTCGCAAAAATTTGCGGGCTGATTATCCCACTAATAACGTCGAGATAGCAACTAAATTATTACTCAAATCAGTGATTAGGCAATGTCAGAAAAACCCGCATTAAAAGTTAGCTTTGTTACCGTGACCGAAGACCAAGAAGGTCAAAGGATTGATAACTTTTTAGTTACGCATTTGAAAGGGGTGCCAAAGAGCGCCGTGTATAAGATCCTTCGCAAAGGGGAAGTGCGTGTTAATAAAAAGCGGGTAAAGCCGGTTTATAAGCTGCAGATGAACGATGAGATCCGCATCCCACCTGTACGTGTTGCAGAAAAAACAGAGTTTGTACCTAAGAATCTTGATAAAGTGGCAAACCTTGAAGATGCGATTCTATACGAAGATAAGTACCTGATTGTTATAAATAAGCCAGCCGGTATGGCTGTGCATGGTGGTAGTGGACTGAGTTATGGCTTAATTGAAGCACTGCGAGCATTAAGACCACAAGAACAAAGCTTAGAACTGGTTCATCGCTTGGATAGAGATACATCAGGTTGTTTACTGATTTCCAAACGTCGCGCGGTACTAAAAGGTCTCCATGAGCAATTAAGAGAAAAAACCATGGAGAAGAATTACTTGGCATTGGTCGCTGGGCAATGGGATGCAAAGCATAAAAACGTGACTGAGCCACTTCGTAAAAACACCCTAAAATCAGGTGAGCGTGTGGTGCGCGTTGATCACGAGCAGGGCAAGGCATCACATACACGATTTAGAGTTATAGAACGGTTTGAATCAGCAAGCTTAGTTCAAGCCTCTCCTGTGACAGGTAGAACGCATCAAATTCGCGTCCATACACAGTGTAAAGGCCATCCAATTGCATGTGATGATAAGTACGGTGATCAAGTGTTTGATGCACAGATGCGCGATATTGGTTTGAGCCGGCTATTTTTACATGCAAAAGAACTCAGGTTTATACACCCTAAAACAGAAACCACGCATCATGTTGAAGCGCCTTTAGATGCTGCACTGGAGTCATGTTTACAAAAGCTAAGGAAATAGCATGCGCTACAAATGTGTAATTTTTGATTGGGATGGTACGGTGATGGACTCAGTACCAAAAATTGTCAATACAATTCATTTGGCGGCAAAATCATGTGGTATTGCGCCTGTGAGCGATGAAATGGCAAAAAGTATTATTGGTTTGTCGCTACCTAAAGCCATGCAGGTACTATTTCCTCAGCATCATGAACAGGTAGATTCATTAGTCCAAGCGTATAAATATAGTTATTCAAATGAAGATGAGACGCCGTCACCTATTTTTGCTGGAGTTGAGTCATTATTAAAGCAGCTTCGAGATAGAGGTGTGAAAATCGCGGTGGCCACAGGGAAAAGCAGGACGGGGCTGGATAGGTTGATGGCGCAATATGGCCTAACTGAGTATTTTGTTGCAACAAGGACTGCATGTGAGGCTGAATCTAAACCCCATCCTGATATGTTACTGCAAATTTTAGCAGAGCTTGGGATCGACGCCCAACAGAGCGTTATGATTGGTGATTCAATCATTGATATGGAACTTGCCAAGAACGCCGGTGTTGATGCGATTGGAGTGACTCTGGGTGTGGCTTCCAAAGAGCAGTTATCGCAAACATCAGCGTGCCATATTTGTGATAACTACCAAGACCTCTCGCAAATATTACTGGCTTGATTGTTCAGCTAACACATCGACGCCAAACTCCAGTAGCATTTTAGTTAATTGAATGAGTGGAAGACCGATAAGCGTATTGGGGTCTTCCCCTTCTAGCTTATCAAACAGACAGATCCCTAATCCCTCGCTTTTAAAGCTTCCTGCACAGTTATAGGGGGCTTCTGCATCACAGTAATTGTTGATCTGCATTTGAGTCAGTTTTCGAAAATAAACGTGAAATGGCACTACGTCAGTAAGTGTTTTACCGCTTTGAATGTCAAAAACCGTCAAACCGGTCAAAAACGTTACGCGATTATTGCTAAACAAGCTTAGTTGCTTTACCGCGTTTTCCTTGTTATGAGGTTTTCCAAGGATCTCACCGTCAAAGAGTGCAACTTGGTCCGAACCAATGACAATACCTTTTTGATACTTTTTAATAGATGCTTGGGCTTTTAATTCACTCAGTCGAGCAACTAGTTGCTCTGCCGATTCATCTTCGCGCGCTCGCTCGTCTATATCTGGAGAAAATGACATAAAAGGCAGCATTAATTTTTTCAAAATTGACTGCCTAAATGGCGAACTAGAAGCTAGAATAAGAGGCGTTTTCATGGAATTTTTATCTCTGTGATAACATTGCCTACAGGATAAAGTGCAATAACGCGAAAAACAAAGGGAAAGTGTATTTTTACTTTGACTAACACAGTAACTATCTATATGATGCAGCCCCTATGCAAAAGGTGAAAATTCCCATCACTCTTGATCCATGCAGAGCAGCGCAACGTCGAGCATCTTATGACGGTGTTGTAACGCTCGAAGAACTTTCTCGATTGCAGCAAGTTGTGCAAGATCAAAGTAGTGAAATAGCGGTAGATATTCATTTCAACATCGACGAACAAGGTCTGGTGGTTGTGCAAGGCAAAGTCCAAGCGCATCTTACACTTGTGTGTCAGCGTTGTAATGATGAATTAGGGTTGGATTTGGAACAAGACTTTGCGTATTCGCCAGTCGGATTAGGTGCAGAGTCGGATGATCTTCCCGAGCGTTATGATGTATTGGAACTTGACGAAGAGGGTGAAGTTAATCTTAGACAACTAGTCGAAGACGAGCTATTACTCGCTATACCGATAGTACCTATGCATGATGAAGCGCAATGCTCTTATTCTGATGAGCCAAAGAGCTTTGGTGAAATTGAAGCAGAAGATAGCAAACCAAATCCATTTGATATTTTGAAACAACTTAAGAAAGATTCTTAGGAGAAGGCTAATGGCGGTACAAAAAAGCAAGAAGTCACGCGCACGTCGTGGTATGCGTCGTTCACACGATGCGATCAGTGGACCAGCTCTAACTGTAGATCAGGTTTCTGGCGAGACTCATCGTCGTCACCACGTGACTGCTGACGGTTACTACAAAGGCGTTAAAGTAATTTCTAACTAAGAGATTGCTTTATGCTGACCGATCTAACCATTGC